>CAXTTH010000100.1:0-7139 GCA_964247035.1 uncultured Acetobacteraceae bacterium | reverse complement strand
GCTGGCCAGGTAGTTGGCGATGGAGCCGAGCACGTCGCCGCGGCTGTCCCAGATGTCCCGGCGGCCGTCGCCGTCGAAATCAACGGCGTAGCGCAGGTAGGAATCCGGCTCGAACTGCGGCTGGCCCATGGCGCCGGCATAGGAGCCGAGCATGCGGCCTGGCGCCACGTCGCCGTGGTCGAGGATGCGCAGCGCGGCCAGCAACTGGCTGCGGAAGAAGCTGGCCCGCCTGCCCTCCCAGGCCAGCGTCGCCAGCGCCTCTACCACGTTGTAGCTGCCGGTGTCGGTGCCGAAGTTGCTTTCCAGGCCCCAGATGCCGGCGATCGGCGCCGGGTCCACCCGGTAGCGGTCGGATACGCGGGCGAACAGGTCCCGGTTGGCGGCGTAGGCTTCGCGGCCGCGGGCGATGCGCTTGTCAGACATGGTGAACGAGCGGTAGCGCGCCCAGGTCATGGTGAACTCGGGCTGTTTGCGGTCGGCGTCGATCACCTTCTGGTTCGGCGCGATGCCGGACAATGCGGCGTCCAGCGTCGCGTCCCGCACGCCGGCGCGCCGGGCCTCGGCCCGCACCCCAGACAGGAAGCCGCCGAAGCTGTCCTGCGCCTGCGCCGCGAAGGGGGCCGCGGCGAGGCTTGCCAGCAGCGCCCGGCGGTGCATCAGAACCGCACGGAGGCGGCCAGGGAGCCGAAGCTGAACAGCCCGGCCTTCTGGGTGCGGAACTCCTGGGTCTGCCAGGTCTGCGAGTAGGTGACGCGCACGCCGTGGTAGATCACCGCCGCCCCCCCCTCGAACTCGCCCACGTCCCACTTGCCGGCGACGTGGCGGCTGGTGGCGAAGTTGTTGCCGGTCAGCGTCACGTCCGTGCCCACCGCCTGCCCGTCCGCGCCTGCGAAGACATACCATGCGAAGGGCCGGGTGGCGGTGAAGGCGTCCGTGCCGGTGAGGCCGGGGCGGATGCGGGCCACGCCGTAGTCGCTGTCCAGCCCCTGCCCCAGCCGGAACACCGCGCCGGCTTGCAGGTAGTTGCGCAGCAGCCCGAACCCGGCGGTGGCGGACGGCAGCACGTCGAACGACACCGACTGGTAGCTGCCGAGCGGCACGCGCCAGGTGCGCTCGAAGAAGATGTCGAACACCGGCTCGTTCTTGATCTGGGTGTTCCAGCCCTGGTTGGGCGTGTCGCCGATGATCTTGTGGAAGCCGTTCTGGATCGTCTTGCCGCCGGCGTCCGGCCCGACGGTGCCGCCGAACAGGGCGAGCACGGTCTGCGCGTCGCCAGTGTTGTGGATCACCGAGGCCGTCAGCCCGAGGACGCCGGCATAGGGGCGGTCGGTCAGCGACGGATTGGGCGTCTGGGTGTTGCGCGGGGTGAACAGGGATTGGCTGAGGGCCCGGCTGAGGCGCTCCCCGCCGTGCCCCCCCCCGGGGTGGGCGGGTTTTGCCAGCAAACGCGCCACCGCGTTGGGGCCGCCGGTCCAGCCCGCGCGCTGGCCCGCCGTGTAATACTGGTCAGAGGTGCCCCGCAGCGTCGAGACAGCGTCGTTCTCGACCTGCGCGGTGAAGATGTTGCCGTTGTCCTGCAACGGGGTGGCGGCCAAGGCCGGCAGGCTGAGCAGGCTGGCGGCGGTGAAGGCGATGATCCTGCGCGGCATTGGGACCTGTTGCGTCGTGGCGTGCCTCCTTCGTAGAGGGTTGCGCCGCGCCGGGGAACCCTCTCGGCGCAAAGCCGGGAAGCGCGCTGCCGCGATCCTGGCATGATGATTGCGTAGATGCTGCATAAGTGTTGCATAGGCGTCGCACGAGCGATGCCAGCCTCAGCGTTTGGAGAACGATGTGTCCTGTTCCGCTGGGTTCCGGGTCAAGCTGCTGGCGGCCCTTGCGTGCCTCGCCGGCGGCGCAGCTCCGCAGGCATGGGCGCAGACGCCGCCCGCCGGGGCCATCTTCGACCTGGCGGTGGCGCATCCCGGCTTGCTGACCCGCTATCACGCCTTCTCCGTCTCGTTCACCGCCGCCCAGGCGGACACCACCGTGTCCTTCGCCTTCCGCGAGGTTCCGGCGTTCTTCGCGTTCGACAACGCCTCCATCACCGCCGCCGGCAGCACGGCCAACCTGTTGCAGGATGCAGGGTTCGAGACGGCCGCGGTCGGGTCGGACGCGCCCGCCGGGTGGCAGCGCTTCATGCAACCGGCGGATGCGAGCTTCGTCGGCGAGGTCGCGTCCAACGCCGCCCGCTACGGCTGCGTCGTGCCGGCCAGCCAGGGAACGCGGTTCTGGTGCGACGGTTCGGTCGAAGGCTATGACGGCCTGGCGCAAACGATCGCCACCACGGCCGGGCAGACCTACACCGTGCGCTTCGACCTGCAGAACGACTCCGCGACCGCCATCACCCCGCCCGGCATCGACATGCTGGTCTATGCCGGCGACGGCCTGCCCAGCGGCGTCGTCCCGGTCCCGGAGCCGGCCTCGCTGGCGCTGCTGGCCACGGGGCTGCTCGGCATGGGGCTGCTCGGCCGACGCTGCTTGTCCCGCGCGGCGCCGAGGGGCTAAACCAAGGCCCGCGCTGGACAGGTGGCCGAGCGGTTTAAGGCAGCGGTCTTGAAAACCGCCGAGGTGCAAGCCTCCGTGGGTTCGAATCCCACCCTGTCCGCCAAGCCTGCGCTCACGCCGCGAACCGGGTGAACACCTGTCTTGCCCGCAGCCGGGCCGCGCCGTGCTCGCGGCGGAACTTGTCCTGCATGAGCCTATACGACTCGTTCACCGGCCCCGCCACGTCCGGCCGGTACATCAGCGAGGGCGCGATGCGGTAGTGCAGGGTCACCCGATCGGTGTAGTGGGCGCCGAAGCGGGCGACGGCGCGGGTGTAGAAGTCGATGTCCTCCATCAGGGGCAGGCTCTCGTCGAAACCGCCCAGCGCCGCGATGTGGCCGCGGCGGATCAGGGCGGAGCCGCCCACCAGCAGCGTTTGCCCGCACAGCAGCCGGGCGCCGAACCCCCAGCGCGGGCCGAAGCGCTGCAGCCGCCGGGCTGAGCGGGCGGCGGCGGCGAAGAAGCCTTGCTCGACCGCCACCTGCTCCGCATCCGCGCCGAACGGGGCGATGCGGCCGAACACCACGCCCACGCCGGGCCGGGCCGCGAACTCCGCCTTGGCGGCGGCATAGTGCCCGTCCGGCGCGCGGTCGTCGTCGTCCAGGAAGTGGACCAGGGCGCCTTCCGCCAGCGGCCAGGCCAGGTTGCGCACCGCGCCGGGCCGGCCTTGCGACGGGGCCGGATTGCGCAGGTAGCGCACCCGGCCATCCCGCGGCATGGCTGCCTCGGCAGACCCGGCGGGGCAGTCATCCACCACGATCACCTGCAACGACACGCCCGGTTGCGCCAGCACGCTGGCCACGGCCTCGGCCAGCTCGGCCGGGCGACGAAAGGTCGGGATGATGACGGAAACGTCCATAGGCACCTCATGGGCCCCGCGCCGTCGGGAAGCATGGCGCGATCATTGCCATCATAGCGCCGAAAATGGCAATTTAATGTGAAGGCTGAGGGCGGGATGACATCGCGTCCGCTCAGCCATGTAAGGTGTCCAGAGGATGACTATCCTCTGGTGGGGTTCGGGGCAAAGCCCCGACTTGGATTGCCCTGTGTTTTTCAGCAGCCTGCTAGCGAAGCTGCGCCGGCAGCTCGCGCGCCAGCAGCCCATCCCGACGCACCGCGACGTGCCAGGCGGTGGCCAGCAAGTGCAGCGCCACCAAGGCGTACACCGCCCATTGCACCAGCAGGTGGACCGTGAGCGCCGCCCCTGCCGCCGCCTTGTTCAGCGGCAGGCTCGGCAGGGTGAACAGGCCGAAATACGACACCGGATGGCCGCCCGCGCTAGACATCACGTAGCCGCTGACCGGCATGGCGAACAGGATGGCATAGAGCAGCCAATGGTTGGCCCGCCCCGCCGTCGCCATCCAGCCCGGGGTGCCTGCCTGCACCGGCGGCACCACCGGCCGGCTGCTGCGCCAGGCCAGCCGCACGGCGACCAGGGCCAGGATGGTGACGCCGACCGACTTGTGCAGGGTGTAGAGCAAGCTGCGGCCTGCCGCGTCGTCCGGCAGGCTCACCATCACCCAGGCGAGCGGCAGGATGGCGAACATCAGCGCCGCCGTGAGCCAGTGGAACGCCTGCATGGCGCCGCTGTAGCGGGTGCGGACGCCGGGTGCGGCGGTGGCGGTCGTGGCGCTCATGCTGGCGGGTCCTTACGGGTCGGGGGGCTGCTCGAAGAAGCGGTTGCCGGGTCGCGGCAGGCCGAGGTTCTCGCGCAGCGTAGCGCCTTCGTACTCGCGGCGGAACAGGCCGCGGCGTTGCAGCTCGGGCACCACCTTGTCCACGAAGTCATCCAGGCCGGCCGGCAGGAACGGGAACATGACGTTGAAGCCGTCGCACGCCCCCGTCTCCAGCCGCTCCTGCATCTGGTCCGCGATGGAGGCCGCCGTGCCCACCATGGTCAGCCCGCCGTAGCCGCCCATGCGCTGCGCCAACTGCCGCACCGTGAGGTTCTCGCGCGCCGCCAGGTCCACCAGGGACTGGCGGCCGCTCTGGCTGGCGTTGCTGGGTGGGATCGGCGGCAGCGGCGCGTCCAGGTCGAACCGGGAAGCGTCGACGCCGAGCCGCATGGACAGGTTGGGCAGGGCGCTGTCCACGTGCGCCAGGCCGTCCAGCGTGGCGTGCTTGGCGCGCGCCTCGGCCTCGGTGTCGCCCACGATCACCAGCACGCCGAGCAGGATCTTGAGGTGGTCCGGGTCGCGGCCGAGCCTGGCCATGCGGCCCTTGATGTCGGCGTACAGGCGCTGCGCGTCGGCGAGCCCCAGCTCGTTGGAGAACACCACCTCCGCCGTCTCCGCCGCCAACTGCCGCCCCGCCTCGGACGACCCGGCCTGCACGATCACCGGCCAGCCCTGCGGCGGGCGCGCGACGTTGAGCGGGCCCTTCACCGAGAAATACTGTCCCTGGTGGTCCAGCGTGTGCAGCTTGGAGGGCTCGAAGAACACGCCGGACTTCACGTCCCGGACGAAGGCGTCGTCGGCCCAACTGTCCCACAGGCCGGTCACCACGTCGTAGAACTCGCGGGCGCGGCGGTAGCGCTCGTCGTGCTCCATCTGGTCGGTCATGCCGAAGTTGAGCGCCGCGTCCGGGTTGGAGGTGGTGACGATGTTCCACCCTGCCCGCCCATTGCTGAGGTGGTCGAGCGAAGCGAACTTGCGGGCGATCAGGTAGGGCTGCTCGAAGGTGGTGGAGGCGGTGGCGACCAGGCCGAGCCGCTCCGTCACCACCGCCAGCGCGGGCAGCAGGGTCAGCGGGTCGAACGAGGTGACGGTGGCGCTGCGCTTGAGCGCGTCCATCGGCATGTTGAGCACGGCGAGGTGGTCGGCCATGAAGAACATGTCGAACCGGCCGCGCTCCAGGGTCTGGGCGAAGCGCTTGAGGTGGGTGAAGTTGAAGTTCGCGTCGGGCCAACCGCCGGGGTAGCGCCACCAGGCGGTGTGGATGCCGACCGGGCGCATGAACGCCCCCAGGCGAAGTTGGCGGCGGAACTGGCGCGGCATGGTCAGGACCCGGCGACGGCGCGCCTGGCCATGACGCCGATCAGGTGGGCGCGGTAGGGGGCGGAGGCGTGCATGTCGCCGTTCAGGCCGTCTGCCGGGGTGACGATGCCGCGGAGCGCCTCCGCCGACCAGTCCGCTGCCAGCGCCTGCTCCATCGCCGCATGGCGGAACACGCCGTCCTGCCCTGCGCCGGTGATGGCGACGCGCACGCCGCCAGGAGCGCATGACGGACCGGAGGCCACGAACACGCCGACCATGGCGTAGCGGGACGCCGGGTTGCGGAACTTCTCGTAGTTGGAGCGCTGCGGGATGGGGAACTCGATGGCGGTGATCAGCTCGTCCGCGACGAGGGCGGTGGCGAACATGCCCTGGAACCAGTCGTCGGCGTGGATGCGCCTCTGGTCGGTGACGATGGTGGCGCCGAGGGCGAGCACGGCGGCTGGGTAGCAGGCGGAGGGGTCGTTGTTGGCGAGCGAGCCGCCCATGGTGCCGCGGTGGCGCACCTGGGTGTCGCCGATCAGCAGCGCCATCTTGGCGAGGCCCGGGATGCGCGCCTGCACCGCCGGGTCGGCCGCGATGGCGCCGTGGGTGGCCATCGCGCCGATGGTGACGGTGTCCGCGCTGGCCGTGATGGCGGACAGGCCGAGGCCGGTGAGGTCGACCAGCGCGGAGGGGCGGTTCAGCCGCTGCTTCAGCACGGGGATGAAGGTGTGGCCGCCGGCGAGCGCCTTGGCCTCCGCGTCCTCGCCGAGCAGCCTCACGGCGTCGGCGACGGTGGACGGCTTGTGATAGGCGAAATCGTACATGGGCCTACTCCGCTGCTTGCGCGAGCGGGTGCATCACGCGCTGCGCCGCGTCGGGGTGCATCACGCGCTGGGCCGCGTCGATCGCCTCGACGATGTTGTGGTAGCCGGTGCAGCGGCAGAGGTTGCCTTCCAGGCCGTGGCGGATCTGGTCCTTGGTGAGGCCCGCCGGGTGCATGTGCACCAGGTCGATGGCGCTCATCACCATGCCCGGGGTGCAGAAGCCGCATTGCAGGGCGTGGTGCTCGCGGAACGCCTCCTGCATCGGGTGCAGGGCGCCGTCCGCTCCAGCGAGGCCCTCGATGGTGAGCACGTCCGCCCCGTCCGCCTGCCAGGCGAGCACGGTGCAGGCCTTCACGCTCCGCCCGTCCAGGTGGACGACGCAGGCGCCGCACTGGCTGGTGTCGCAGCCGACATGGGTGCCGGTGAGGCCGAGCTTCTCGCGCAGCAGCTCGACCAGCAGGGTGCGGCCCTCGATGGCCACGGTGTGCGGCGTGCCGTTCACCGTCAGGCTGACCTGGGGCATGGCATGTCTCCCATCTACGTTCTCTTGATGGGCTAGAGTGTGGCGGCGGGAGGCAGGCGGTCAAGGGAGATGGCTGTGTCACCCGGGCAGGGACGGCGGCGCGGCCATGCGCGATGGCAGCGCTTTCCCAGGGGAGAGGGCTTCCGGTCAGGAGGGTTGGAACGGCTGCGCCGAGCCTATCCGCTGGGCCGGGGCGGGTTTCCGTTGATGACGGCGAGGATCTCCTCGACC
>CAXTTH010000099.1:5374-7167 GCA_964247035.1 uncultured Acetobacteraceae bacterium | reverse complement strand
CGCCGCATGGGCCAACGTGGAGTAGTGCGGCACCCGCCCAAGGCCCAAGGCACAACGCAACTCGTGCCACTCAGCGGCGAGCGCCACGATGCCGCGATAATCGGTGCGCAGGAACTGCCGCAGCACCAGCAAGGCAAAAAGCTGTGGCTGGGTGTGGTCGCGCCGCGAAAAGCGGCTGGCATAGGGAGCTAGGGACGCCTCACCCGCAACCAGCGCGTCACGGGCTACCCGCAAAACTGATTTGGTCATGCTCCGCATCCCCACGCCTCCATCCACCCGCAAACGCTAACCTAGCACAGCACAAAAGCTAGGGTTTCAACAGAACATCCTTAGCTCTAAGCGGACGCGTCACCGCCTGTATGCGCCAGCCATCCCGCCGCGCCCGGCTACTGCGCGAGCAGGCGGCACAGCTTGACTGCGCGGCACCGCCAGCCACACGGCATCGGCTACGGCCATGCGGTCCGCCGCTTGCAGCAGCAGGTCGAGAGTGAAGCCGAGCTTCAGCTCGCACACCACCAGCACCGGCGGCTCGCCCGCACGCACCGCCACCACGTCGCAGCCACCCACCTCGCCCTTGGCGGCGAAGCCCTGCGCTTCGAGAAAGGCCTTCACGGCGGCGTAGAGCGCGGTTTCGGAGGCCATGCCGCCTTTGTCCCATGTTGACGAAAAACGCTGGGCCAAGCAGATCGGGGCTCTGCCCCAAGCCCCGCCAGAGGACGGTCGTCCTCTGGACACCCGATCATGACAAAAGGGGTGAAGGGGACGACTGTCCCCTTCTGGGTGCAGGGCAAAGCCCTGCAAAGCAGGCAAAATCCCTAGCCTACTGCTTGGCGCGGCTGTTCGCCTCCACCCAGGCCACCACGGCGGACACGTTCTCGTCGCCGTGCCCGGCGTTCACCGTGGCGGTCAGCGCCGCCACCGCGGCCGGCACGCCGGACACCGGCACCCCCACGGCGCGCGCCAAATCCTGCACCAGGCAGGCGTCCTTCAGCATGTGCTTGGCATAGAAGAACGGCGTCCAGTCCCCGGCCAGGGCCGAGCGCGCGTTGCCCCGCAGCAGGCCGGAGCCGAAGTCCACCGCGTCCAGCACCGTGGGGATCACCGAATCCGGCACCCCGGCGCGGCGCGCGATGGCCAGCCCCTCGGCCAGCGAGACGAACTGCGCCGCCACCATCAGGTTGCCCGCCAGCTTCATCGCGGACGCCGTGCCCAGCGGGCCGATGTGCGTCACCGTCTTGCTCATCGCCCGCAGCACCGGCTCGGCGCGGGCGAACAGCACGTCCGTGCCGCCGAACAGCCAGTCGAGCGTGCCGCCGGCTGCCTCGTCCCGGCTGCCGAACACCGGCGCGTCCGCGTACTCTGCCCCGCGGGCGGCAAACAGCGCGGCGAACTCGTGCGCCAGCGCCGGGTCCGAGCTGGTGGAGTCGATCACCAGGCACCCGGCCGGGGCGTGCGCCGCCAGCCCGTCCGGCGCCGCGATCACCGCGCGCTGCGCCTCCGGCCCGGTCACCGCGATCAGCGCGAACTCCGCGCCGCCGGCCACCTCGGCGATGCTGCCCGCGACCGTGACGCCCTCCAGCACGCCAGGGATGTTGCCGCGGGTGCGGTTCCAGGCAGTCACGGCGTGCCCGGCTTTGGCCAGGTTCTGCGCCATGCCGGCGCCCATGATGCCGAGGCCGAGGAATGCGATGCGGGCCATGAGAACCTCCTGTTGCGATAAGCAGGGGGGGGGGGGGGGCGGGGCGCGGCCGGGGGGGCGGGGGGCGGGAACGCCCGGTTTTGTAAGGGGGGAG
>CAXTTH010000099.1:0-5364 GCA_964247035.1 uncultured Acetobacteraceae bacterium | reverse complement strand
ATGGTCCCCTTCACCCCTTTATATGAAGGTGTCCAGAGGACTTCGTCCTCTGGTGGGGTTCGGGGCAAGGCCCCGATCTCCCCTAGTGGAACCTGGCGACATCGGATACGCAACGGTGCGCCGACCCAAGAAGACCATCCGAGGAAACCCGCATGTTCCACCAGTTGCTGACGCCGATCGCCGGCAGCCTGCCGCTCTCCTTCGCCGTCGCCGCGCTGCCGGTCGTCACGGTGCTGGTCATGCTGGGCGTGCTGCGCCGACCCGCCTGGCAGGCCTCGCTGGCCGGGCTGGCCGTGGGCTTCCTGGTGGCCGTGCTGGGATGGCAGTTCCCGGTGGGGCTGGCGCTGGAGAGCATCGCCGCCGGCGCGGTGTTCGGGCTGTGGCCCATCATGTGGATCGTGTTCAACGCCCTGCTGCTCTACAACATCGCCGTCGACTCCGGCCGCTTCGACGCCTTCCGCGACTGGATCCTCAACCACCTGCCGAACGACCGCCGGGTGGTGCTGGTGGTGATCGGCTTCTGCTTCGGCTGCCTGCTGGAAGGCATCTCCGGCTTCGGCACCCCCGTCGCCATCACCAGCGCGCTGCTGATCCTGGTGGGCTTCCCGCCGCTCGAGGCGCTCACCTTCACGCTCATCTTCAACACCGCCCCCGTGGCGTTCGGCGCGCTCGGCGCACCCGTCACGGTGCTGGGCCAGGTCACCAACCTGTCCCCGGTCACGCTCGGCGCCATGATCGGGCGGCAACTGCCGTTCCTCGCCATGCTGCTGCCGTTCTACGTCATGGCGATCTACGGCGGCCTGCGCTCGGTGCGCGCGCTGTGGCCGATGCTGCTGGTCGCCGGCGGCAGCTTCGCCGCCGGGCAGTTCGTCTCCTCCAACTATCTCGACTATGCGCTGACCGACGTGCTCTCCTCGCTCACCGCCCTGGTCGTGACGCTCGGCTTCCTGCAAGCCTGGCAGCCGGCGCCTGACCCGGCGTTCAGCGTGCGCGGCCGCATGGCCCTGCCGGTCGGCGCCGACGTGGTGCGATCCACCAGCGCCGTGCCGGCCTGGCAGGGCTGGCTGCCCTGGGTCGTGGTCTCCGCCGTCGTGATCGCCTGGACCCACTACAAGGTGCCCGCCATCAGCCAGCAGGCGATCCAGTGGCTCGGCCTGCACAACCAGGTGCTGATCACCCAGTACAAGGACCGGCCCTACGCCGCCGTCTGGACCTTCCAGCCGCTCGGCGCCGGCACCGCCATCCTGCTGGCGGACCTCATCGTGGCCGCCTGCGTCGGCATGGGCCCGGCCCGCTTCGGGCGCGCCATCCTCGCCACCTGGCGGCAGAGCCGCATCGCCATCCTGACCGTGGCGCTGATCATCGGCCTGGCCTACCTGATGAACTACTCCGGCCTGAACTACACGCTGGGCCTGGGCGTCGCCTCCGTGGGCATCTTCTTCCCGCTGGTCTCGCCGTTCCTCGGCTGGGTGGCGGTGTTCCTCTCCGGCAGCGACACCTCCGGCAACGCCCTGTTCGGCAACCTGCAAGTCGTGGCCGCCAACCAGCTCGGCCTGAACCCGGTGCTGATCGCCGCCAGCAACTCCTCCGGCGGCGTGATGGGCAAGATGATCTCGCCGCAGAACATCGCCACCGGCGTCTCGGTGACGGACCTCAAGGGCCAGGAGGGCATGGTGTTCGCCCGCACCTTCAAGCACAGCATCGCACTCACCCTGCTGCTGGGCGGGCTGGTGGTGCTGCAGCAATATGCGCTGAGCTGGATGATCCCCTAGCGAGCAAGACCGGGGCTTTGCCCCAAACCCCACCAGAGGACAGCCGTCCTCTGGACACCTGACGACAGTGCCAGGGGTCAAGGGGACTTCGTCCCCTTGCGGGTGCAGGGCAGCGCCCTGCTACTCGCCCGCCTCCAGCACCCGCCTGCGCCGCCCGAAGCGCGGCAGCTTCGCGTTCACCGCCACCGGGTACAGCGACGGCAGCACCAGCAGCGTCAGCAGCGTGGCCGAGATCAGCCCGCCGATCACCACCGTCGCCAGCGGGCGCTGCACCTCGGCGCCCGCGCTGGTGGAGACCGCCATCGGCAGGAACCCGATCGAGGCCACCAGCGCCGTGGTCAGCACCGGGCGCAGCCGCTTCTCCGCAGCGCTTTGCGCCGCCTCGGCCGGCTGCATACCCGCGTCGCGCTCCTCGCCGATGTAGCTGCACAGCACCACGCCATCCAGGATGGCCACGCCGAAGGTGGAGATGAACCCGATCGCCGCCGTGACGCTGAACGGCATGCCGCGCAGCAGCAGGGCGGCGATGCCGCCGGTGGCCGCCATGGGCACGTTGAGGAAGATCAGCGCGGACACGCTCAGGCTGCCGAAATGCAGGTAGAGCAGCAGGAAGATCAGCGCCAGCACCCCGGGCACCACCAGCAGCAGCCGGGCCGACGCGCTTTGCAGGTTCTGGAACGTGCCGCTCCACTCGACCGTGTAGCCACTCGGCAGCTTCACCTGCTCGGCCACCGCCTTCTGCGCCGCCGCCACGAAGCTCGACATGTCCCGCCCGTGCACGTTGATGTCCACCTCCGTGCGCCGCTTCAGCTTGTCGCGGTTCACCTCCGCCGGGCCGTCGGCCACGCTCACCTCCGCCACCTCCCCCAGCGGCACCGCCTGGCCGTTCGCCATGCCCACCGGCAGGTTGCGCACCGTCTCCGCGCTGGCCCGCGCCTCGGGCGGCAGCCGGACGACGATCGGCGTCTCGGTGTCGTCCTGGCCATACACGGTGCCGACCGCGTGCCCGCCGATGGCCGACACGACGGCCAGCGCGTCGGACGCGTTGAGGCCGTAGCGCGCCAGATTGCCCCGGTTCACCTGCACCGTCAGCGCCGGCAGGCTGCCGCTCTCCTCCGCACGCACGTCCGCGGCGCCCTTCACCCCCTGCACCACCTCCACCGCCTTGCCGGCCAGGCCGCGCAGCGTGTCCAGGTCCTCGCCGTAGAAGGTCAGCGCGATGGCCGAGCGCACGCCTTGCAGCAGGTCGTCCATCCGCATCTCGATCGGCTGCGAGAACTCGAAGGCGACGCCGGGCACGGCAGCCTTCACCTTCTCCTCGAACGCGTCGCGGATGCCGTCCTGCGTGCCGGCCGTGGTCCACTGCGATTGCGGCTTCAGCGTCACGTAGGTGTCGGTGCTCTGCACCCCCATCGGGTCGGTCGGCGTGGCGGCGCTGCCGGTCTGCGACACCACCGAGACCACCTCGGGGAACGTCCGCAGCGCCTTCTCGATCGACGTGACCATGCGCAGCGAGGCGTCCAGGTTGATGCTGGGCGGCTTGTTGGAGGTCACCACGATGGTGCCCTCCGACAGCTGCGGGATGAACTCGCCGCCGAGCCGCGAGCCGAAGAACGCCGCGACCGCGAACAAGGCCGCCGCCGCCCCGGCGGTGATCCAAGGATGCCCGGACGTGCGCTTGAGCACCGGCGCGTAGCCCCGGCGCGCCCAGCGCACGAGGAACGTGTCCTTCTCGGCCCCTCGCTTGCCCAAAAAGGCGGCGGACATCGCCGGCGTCACCAGGATCGTGACCACCAGCGCGCTGACCAGCGCCAGCATGACGGTGAGCGCCATGGGCCGGAACGTCTTGCCCTCGATGTCCTGCAACGACAGCACCGGGACGTAGACCAGCGTGATGATGGCCACCGAGAACATGATCGGCCGCGCCACCTCCGCCGCCGCCCCCGGCACGATCTTCACCGGCCCGCCTTTCCCGCCTTCCGATTGCCGCCGCAGCACGTTCTCGACCAGCACCACCGCGCCGTCCACGATCAGGCCGAAATCCAGCGCGCCCAGGCTCATCAGGTTGCCCGAGATGCCGAACGCCCGCATGCCCGCGAACGCCATCATCATCGACAGCGGGATGATCGTCGCCACGATGAGCCCGGCGCGAAAATTGCCCAGCATCAGCATCAGGATCGCCACCACCAGCAGCGCGCCCTCGCCGAGGTTGTGCGTCACTGTGCGGATGGCGCGCTGGATCAGGTCGCTGCGGTCGTAGAACACGTGGATCTCCACGCCCGGCGGCAGCGTCGCCTGCACCGCGGCGATCTGCGCCTTCAGCGGCGCCAGCACCTCGCTCGCGTTCAGGCCGAACTGCATGTCGGCCACGCCCACGATCGTCTCGCCCTCGCCGTCATGCGTCACAGCACCCAGCCGCGCCTTGGGCGCCAGCTTCACCTCCGCCACGCTGCCCACCGTGACCGGCACGCCGCCGGGCGTGGCCTTGAGCACGATGTCGGCGATGTCGGACTGGCTCTGCGCCAGCGCCAGCCCGCGCACGATCTGCTGCTCGTCGTTGCGCTCGATCGCCGCCCCGCCCTGCGCCGTGTTGTTGGCCTGGATGGCGTTGAACACGTCCGGCAGGCTCAGCCCCTGCGCCCGCAGCCTGTCCGGCGAGACCTGCACCTCGTAGGTTTGCAGGTCCCCGCCGTAGATATTCACGTCCACGATGCCCGGCGCCAGCCGAAGCTGCGGCACGATGCGCCACTCCAGCATCTGGTAGAGCTGCATCGGCGTGTAGCCCGGGCCGCGCACCTCGAACTCCAGGATCTCCCCCAGGCCGGTCGAGAACGGGCCCTCGGCGGGTGTGCCGACGCCGGGCGGCATCATCTGCTGCGCCGCCTGCAGCCGCTCGAACACCTGCGCCCGCGCCGCCTGCACGTCCGCCCCGTCGGTGAAGGTGACGTACACGGCGGACAGCCCGAAGCTCGACTTGGACCGCACGTCCTGCAGCAGCGGCAAGCCCGCCATCTGCGTCTCGATCGGCACCGTGACCAGCCGCTCGACCTCCAGCGGCCCCAGCCCGGTCGCCTGCGTCAGCACCATGACCTGCTTGGGCGAGATGTCCGGCACCGCGTCGATCGCGAGCTGCCGCAGGTTGAACCAGCCCGCCACCAGCACCGCGGCGGCGAACGCGATCACCAGCCAGCGCCGCGCCACCAGGGCCGCGAAGAACCTTTCCATCGCCGTTCAGCCTCCGCCAAGCATGGATTGCTGCAGCAGCGCCTTCAGCTCGAAGCTGCCTTGCGTCACCACCTGGTCGCCCGCCGCCAGGCCGCTGCGTATCTCCACGTAATCCTGCCGGTCCACCCCGACGCTGACCTCGCGGCCCTGGAACTTGCCCCCGCCCAGCGGCGTGAATACCACGCGCTTGTCCGCCATCAGCTGCACCGCGGCGGACGGCGTCACCACCGCGTCGCGCCCGAGCGGGCTGGTGATCGTCACGTCCACGAACATGCCGACGCGCAGCGAGCCGTCGGGGTTGGCAGCTGGATGCGTGCGGGCAGGGTCCTCGCCTGCGGGTCGAGCGAGGCGGCCAGCGTCGCCACCC
>CAXTTH010000098.1:0-7174 GCA_964247035.1 uncultured Acetobacteraceae bacterium | reverse complement strand
TGGGCCGAACGGCTGGCCAGCCGTTCGGCCCAGGTGGCCCCGGCGCGGCCTGGGTTGGCGACGGCGGCCGGGGCGGACCTGGGGGCGTCCCTGGCTGCGTCCCAGGATGCGGGGTGCCGTGCGAAAGGACGTTGGCGGCGGCAGCCGCCTTTCTCATGGCCTCTATCGCGGCCGTGATGCGCTTGATGTCGGCTTCAAGCGTCGCCAGCTCGGGATGGCTGAGGTCAATCGCTGCGAAGTCCACTGCGGCTTGGCGCGCCCGCTTCAACTCACTCTGGATGCGGTCAAAGGCGGAGACGACGGTGGCCGGATTGGCGCCGATGTCGATCTTGACGCTCATTCTGCACCCTTGAAGGTGTCGCTCACCACGGCTTGCCAATCCCCATCCGGCTGCCCGCTGGCGGCGGCGGATCGAGCGAAGGCGGCCTCCATGGCCGCGAGGTCCTCGTTGAAATCCTCGTTCTCCATCGGCTCCTGCACGTTCGGGTCATCCGTGTGCTTGTGGGCCCATGCGTCCACCAGCATCTCCGCGCGGGTGGCGTCCAGAAACCGCGGATCAGTGGGCGGCAGGCGATACCGTCGGCGGAACTGGAACTCCAGCGTTTGGCTGAGCTGCCTTCCCTGCTGGAAGGCGCTTCGCTTCACGCTCCGCGCGAAATCGGGCCTGCTCCTCCACCAGCCTCCCGTGCACCAGCAGCACCCGGGGGATGGTCTCGGCGTCGTCGGGGTCCATCTGCAACAGGTCCCAGGCCGCCGGGGCCGTCTCGGTCAGGACGAGCAACTGAGCCCATGCATACGCCCAGCCGCGCAACTCCTTGTCCTCCGGCGCTTGGCCGCGGGTCGCCGCAGCCATCTCGCACTCGATGCCGATCTGCAAGCCCACCGTCTTGTGCCGGAAGGTGAACTTGCCGACGCCCTCGACCTCGACCTCAAACGGGACGCGGATCACAGACCGGTGCCGACCACGTCCAACGCCTTCAGCGTGCCGGACTGCATGACGATGCGATGCGCGGAGATGTCCGTGTCGCCGCTGTCGTAGCTGCAGCTGACCACCTTGCGAACTGCCAGCCCGGTGTCCTTGGAGTAGGCCACCACATCGAACACCAGTCCTTGCAGGGACACGTCGCCGTTCTCCGGGAACACGCCGGCGGCCAGCATGCCGCCCTTGATCAACACCATGTTCTGGATCGCCAGGGTGTGCGTGGCCTTGCTGGGCACGTGCTCGATCACGTGGATGTCGCCGATGCCGCTGGCGTCCTCCAGCGCGTAGCTGTCGCTGAGCCGGGCGGACTGCACCAAGCCGATCGGCCGGCCGCCGAACTCGATCACCAGCCGGTTGCCGGATTGGGTGCCGACGTTCTGCCGCGTCTGGATTTGGTTGGTCGTGCCGGACATGGTTCAGGGCCCCTTACGCCGACGCCGAGCCGCTGTAGACGTTCAGCGACACCGAGCACGGGATGAAGTTCACCGGGATGACCGGGCTGGCGACCCAGCTGACGGAGAGCACGTCCCCGGCCAGGCTGGCGTTGATGTTGGAGTAGGCCGGGTTGGCCGCGTCCCCCACGATCACGCCCGGGCCCAGCGGCGGCGGCTTCGCCAGCAGGCGCAGAGCGCTGTCCGCGACGGTGATCGCCCGTCCCAGGATGCGCGGATCGCCCCGCGCGCCCTTCAGCACGGCCAGCGCCTGGCGCACGTTGCGCAGCATGAAGTCCGTGGCGGCGCCGGTGCTGACCTCGACACGGTTGAAGTTGTTGCTCGTCAGCCAGCTTGAGATCGACCGGACGCACTTGAAGCCGTCCGGCTCCTCATCGAAGCACAGCAGCCCCGCCTGGATCAGCTGATCCGTGTCGGTCGGGTTGCGCACGTCCAGCTCCAGTCCGCGGAACGCGAACGCCTTGTTGGTCATCGGCGTGCCAGGGTCCGACCCGGCGAAGCCGGCCGCAACGCACGCAGCCGCGAAGAACGGGTCCTTCAGCACCAGGTTGCCGCTGACATCGAAGTCGTAGTAGCCCGGCCAGCACACCGAGGTGCGGTCGCTGTTGAGGATGACAGGCATGGCCAGGGCCGCCGCCATGGCAGTGCCGGCCGGCGGCCCGACCAGCGCCCGCCGCTCCTTCTGGCCCACCGTGCTCATGTATTGCACGTGCGCGTCGGTTGCCGCCCACACGGCTTGGTCGCCGGTCAGCGGCACGATCCACTGCACGTCCTTGCTCTGCAACACGTTCAGCCCATCAACCCAGTCCGCGAGCGTGGTGCCGGGGTTGGAACCTCCGGCCAGCGCCGTCCAGGGCAGCAGGTTGGGCCCGAGCAGCACGCCATTGGTGGGGGGCGCTGGCGTCGCCGTCACGAAACCCTGCGCCGGGCCGTTCAGCCACTTGACGACGGCGCTGTTGTTGGCCGTGAAATTGGCATTGCCGGTCTTCAGGCTGAAGCCGAGCTGGTCCAGCAGGTTCAGCGCCAGCGTCTGCCCGTTGGCGCCCTGTGCCACCGCAGTGAAGCCTGGATAGGCGTCCACGAAGTTGACGATGTCCTGGATGACCGTGAATGGGGTGAAGGCGAGCGCCCCGAGCGGCCCGTTCGGGCCGTACACGGTCATCACATTGCCGCCCACGCCGATCTCGGCGCTGGCGTCGGGGCCGTTGTACGATACGACGAGCACGACCCCGCCAAGGTTGTCCGCCGTCGCGTAACTCTGGCCCGATTGCACGGAAACGCGGACCGAGCCCGGCGTGGTCGAGCCGATCTCGATCTTGACCTGCGGCAGGTTGCCGCTCGCACCATAGTCCGTCGAGGTCACCAGCACGGCCGGGCTGCCATCGGCGTCCAGCAGCGTCAGCGTGCCCGGCGTCGCCTCGCCGATCGGCACGCAGATGACGGTGCCAGGCGCGTTCGTCTGCGCCGACGGCGCGAAGGCCTTGATCGCCGCATCGCACAGCGGACCGCTCAGCAACGCGGGCGTCACTTGGCTGGGGTCGCCGAATGCATAGACCTTCTTCGGCTGGCCGCCGGTGCACGCGCCCAGCAGTGCCAGCACGTTGCCGACGGTCAGGTTGCTCGGCGCCTCGGCCGCATCGTCCACCCGGCTGGGCACGCTGGGCGAGGAGTAGCTCTGGCCGTTGAAGAACAGACGGGATGCCACGGCGGGTCTCCTACTTCACGGGACGCTGGGCGAAGGTCTTGAACCGCCCGCGGTAGCCGCTTTCAAGATCGCTCAGCCGATTGGCCTGCGTCTCATCGAAGTGGAACGCGGCGATCATCTCGACATGCCGGGTGTCCTTCGAGATGCGGCGACACGCCTCGTCCAGTGACAGCGCCGTGAGGGAAGGAGCGATCTTGGGCGTGGCCGGGATCACATCGGCCGGAGCCGGAACCGCTTCCGCCGGAGCATCCACCTTGGCCGGCGCCGCGGCGGCGGGTTGCGGCGCAGGCGGTGCGGTGGGGGAGTTGCTGGGCGCGGGCGGCGCGCCGGCGGCGTCAGACATCGGCGCTCTCCTGGAACAGATCGGCAGACAGGCAGAATGGGGCCAGCCCTGCGCCGCCCGGGCCGGCTTGGCCGGTCAGGCCACCGGGAACGAGCGTCGGATTGAGGACGATGTCGGTGATCGGAGCCACGTCATCGAACACGAAGCTCGCGGACACGCAGGTGAACGTGCCGTAGGTCATGTAGAGCGGCGTGCCGTTGTAGGACTGCGTGTCCTCGACATCGCGCTGCGAGAACTCGACCTGGTCCAGCCCGGCATCCTTGAACACCGACAGGTTCGCCTGGATCACCCGGAGGATGGCCCTGCGCAGGTGGATGCGCTCGTCCGGGTTCAGCGAGCAGCCGAGCACGGTCAGCGACGTGCGCGCCAGCCAGCCCTCCGTCTCGCCAATGCCGCCATCGGGCAGCAGGATGTCGCCCAGCAGGTTCTCGCCCAGGAACCGGTCGCCGGGTGCGCTGGAATCCATGTGCACGCTGACCATGGGAAATGTGGCGTTGTCGCTCAGGATCAGCGGTGCGGTCAGCACGGGGACCTTCGCAGGCGCGATATGGATGCCGCCGCGGACCATCTCCGCCACCAGGCCAAGTTCGACCCGATCGCGCACGACGCCTTGCGGGTCAGGGCCGCCACTCCGGTAGGTCGCCGCCGGCGTGCCCACGGCCACGTCGGACGTGATCCAGGCATCGCCCGTCCAGGACGACATCTGGTAGAAATACTCACGCCCGTTGGTCAGCAGGTCGCGGTCCAGCACCACGTTGTCCCGCGTGCGGTCGATCACCAGCACCGCGCCCTTGTCGTTCGGCCCGGTGAACTCGTCCGCCATGCGGCGCTGCACCTGCCACCACTCCGCCCCAGCGGGCGGGGTGAGGAAGAGCCGGATGGCGTTTCCGGCGGCGAGGGGCTGGACGAGGGAGATCATGTCCCCGGCACTGTCGCGTCACGACCCCTGCAACGGCTATGATTTCCCCAGGATGCGCTCGACATCGGCCTGAACCGCGCGTTGGAAAGCCTGCTCGGCGATCGGTTGCAACGTCTCGGCCACCGTGCGCGCCGGATATTTGCCGGGCTGCGCCGGGGATATCCACCCGGAGCTTCCCTCCACCATGGCCCTGAACGTGATGTACTGGCTATGCCCACCTCCCTTCGCTACCGGGTTGTGGAAGGCCACCATGCCCAGCATGTGCTTGGCCCTCTTTCCCGTGACGCCCAGGTCGGACAGGTGCCCGGCGCCCAGCCGGTTGCCCCACGAATAGGTGCGGCCGGGCACGGTCAGCAACTGCCGGCTGTGCCGGTCGAGGGCCCCAGTTCCCGACGTGCGTCGGTAGACGCCGGTGATGTGGGACCTGCTGCGCTCCGGCTGCTGCCACCAGTCGTGCACCGGCTCCGGCATGGACCGGCCGAGCACGCTGCCGGGCGTGTTCCACCGGAACGGGATGATCAGGTAGCGCTTGCCCTTCTTCGAGGTGCGCACCTTGAGCGAGGAGTTCAGGATGCCCTTGAGGTCGCGCTTGGGCATGCCGCTCTCGATGCCCTCGGCGTAGGGCAGCGTCGTGGACACCTCGGCCGCGAACGGCCCGGTCTGGTGCAACAGGATGGAGCGGGCATACTCGCCCGTGCGGTTCTGGATGATCAGCCCGCTCGGCAGCGGGGCGCCCATGGCGTAGGACACCCATTGCGCCTGCGCCGCCTCCGCAAGCTGGCGGACGGCGTAGGCCAGGGTGGGCAGCGCCTCGGCGGTCAGCGGCACGCCTTCCGGGATCAGGCCGCCCAGGTCGACGGCGATGGAGAACCTGGATGCCATCAGGATGGGATGGTGCCTTTCGCCGCCAAATCGAACTTGCGGAACTGGCACAGCCGCGGCAGCGGCAGGCCGTGGAAATGCGCGCGCTCCTTCGGCAGGTCGGCCACCATGTAGTATTCCTGGTGACGCCGGCCGCGCAGGCTGAACTGACCACCTTCCGGCGGCCCGGCGTCCACCTGCCAGACGATCGTGCCGCTGTCGTCCACAGTCGGGATCGGCCCCTCGATGATTTCCGCACCGCCAGGGGCGATCCAGAACGCGCGGTCGATCTCGATGCCGAGGCTGGTGAACAGCAGCCGGTCGGTCTCGCCGCGGATCAGCACCGCCTGGAAGGGTTCGGTGCTGTCGATCATCAGCACCCGGTCGCGCTCGCCACAGGCGTAGAGCGGAGAATCGCTCGGGATCGACAGGATCTCATCGCCGGATTCCCAGGTGCCGAAAGCGGCGAACTCCCGTTTGGTGGACATGCCGGTCACGGCCGTCGTCGCCGGCTCCGGGGGCGCCCAGATGGTGCCCTGCGCGTTGCAAAGCGGGCACGAGGGCCGGCTCGCGCCGGAGTGCGGATCGACGCATGGGCAGCGGTCCGCCCGGCGCCACAGCACGTCCTGGCCGATGCGGCCGAAGAAGGCGTTGAAGGCGCGCGGGTCCAGCTGCACGGTCAGCCCAGCACCGTCATGCGCACGCCCTTGATGCTGGACGCGATCTTGCCCAGCGACCTCTCGCAGCTCTCCCGGTACTTGTCCACGTCCTGCGAAAGCGATTGCGACAGGCCGTCTCCCGAGATCGACCCGGACTGCGGCAGGAAGAAATCGTCCATGATGCTGATCACGGCCCGGCGCTTGATGAGCACGATCAGGTCGGGATAATCCTGCCGCGCGTCCTGCAGCCCGGCGCTGTAGCGCAGCTTCAGGCCGAACGGGATGTCCCGCCCGGCCCCCAGTACGGACAGCAGGAAGCTGTTGAGCGGCAGGTTGGTGAAGGTGCTGCTCGGCAACAGGTTGATGCGGCCGTATTTCCGGTCGAGCTGTAGCCAGTCCAGCGGGATGTCGTAGAGCGACACGACGGAGGCCGGCGCCGGGATCGACTCGCCCTGGTAGGCATACCAGAGACGGTAAACGTCAATGATCGGCCGGTTGCGCACCTCCAGGTCCATGCCTTGGAACAGCGCCGTGTCGTAGGGATAGCCGGGCTCCTCCACCATCGGGAGACCGGCCTGGGCCAGGGCCGCGACCTCCGCGTAGGGCGTGCCGACCGGGATGATTTGCCGCGGCACCAGGAAGACGCGCAGCTCGCGCTCGACCAAGCGCTCCGCCGCCAGCAGGTTCTCCAGGATGTAGCCGTCGTCCAGGCCTTCCTTGCCGTAGCCGAGCCGGCCGGCCAGCTGCATCAGCCGGTCGCGCTTGATCGCCTCCACCGCATCATGGAACGGGTCGCGCCGGGTGCCCCCGGTGCCGTCCTCGCCGATCTCCATGCCGCCGATGCCGGCTTCGGCGGCGATCTGCGCGCGCGTCCTGGCGAACAGGCTCGGCACAGGCACGGAGCCGATCAGGTTCTGGCCGATGCCCGGGCCGACGCCGATGCCCAGCCCGGGCACGGCCGGGCGGACGACGGTGCCGCTCACGGCCGGCTAGCGCTGCTCAGGCAGGCGAACCGCCGGCAGATTTGGGGACAGCGTGGCGACGTTGTTGCTGGCCATGCCCGCCAGGTTTGCAGCGTCCAGCTTGGCCAGCAGCGCCTTGTTCTGCACCTGCAAGTCGTTCACGGCCCCGATCAGGTCATAGATGATGTCCCCGAGCTTGGCCTCGGCCGAACCCCGGGAGATGCCGTTGAGGTGGTGGCGGTAGTTGACGGCGCCGATCGGCATGAAGGCCTCCAATCCGTGGGGAGAGAC
>CAXTTH010000097.1:0-7276 GCA_964247035.1 uncultured Acetobacteraceae bacterium | reverse complement strand
CTGGGCCGCAGCCGCGCCGCGAGCCTGGACGCGCTGCTGGCGCGGTCCAACGTGCTGTCCGTCCACGTGCCGCTGACCCGGGGCACGGCGGGGATGCTGGGCGCCGCGCAGCTTGCCGCCCTGCCCGCCGGCGCCGTGGTAGTGAACACGGCGCGCGGCCCGGTGATGGACTACGACGCGCTGCTGGCCGCCCTGCGCTCCGGGCACGTCGCCGCCGCGGGGCTGGACGTGATGCCGGTGGAGCCGCCGACGGACCCGGTGCACCCGCTGCTGCAAGCCTACCGGGACCGGGAGCCGGGGTTGGAGGGGCGGCTGATCGTGACGCCGCACTCGGGCTACTGGTCGCCGGAAGCCGAGCGGGACATCCGCATCAAGTCGGCCGAGACGATGGCGGCGGCGCTGGGCAACCGGCCGCAGAACGTGATCCGGCCGGAGGACGAGTGAGGTCCGGCAGGCGCTGCCGGGTGCAAGCTCCCAGCCGGCGGCGCGGCCGTCGCAAACGGACGCGGAACTGGTGTAGGCTGCCGGGTATGAGCGAGCCAGCCGCACGCCGCATGAGCCTTGACGAGTTCCTGCCGTGGCAGGAGTTGCAGGAATGGCGTTGCGAACTGGTGGACGGCCGCCCGGTCGCGATGACCGGTGCCACGTTCGCCCATGACCGGATCGTGGGCAACTTGCGCTGGTCCCTCAAGAACCAACTTCGTGCGGCCAACAGCCCTTGCAGCTCATTCGGCGCCGATATCGGGGTTCAAATAGCATCCTGGACGCTGCGGCGTCCTGATGTATCCGTGTATTGCCCGCCTTTCGAGGAAACTGCAGCCAAGTCGGACCGGCCTAGGTTTGTTGCGGAAGTCCTATCCCGCTCGACCGAGCATGTGGACTACTTCGTCAAAGTCGAAGAATACAAGACGCTTCCGGCGCTACAGACAATTTTGCTGGTCAGCCCGCTAACCGTCGACCTTGGCGTATGGATGCGGCAAAAGGATGGCTGGCGTCATCGCCTTTATCGTGAGATCAGCCAAAGCATCGAACTGGATGACCTTGGTATCAGCCTTCCGATGCAAGACATATATGATGGCGTGAGCTTGACGCTGCCTCGTGGGCCACGCCTGGTCTGGCCCGACGAAGCATCTTAATTAAAGGGCTGACGTTCAGCCTCAGAAAGCAAGAAGCCATGACCCCGCCTGCCGGCCCCGCCCGCCTCCGCAGCCGCCGCTGGTTCGACGACCCGGCGGACCCCGGCATGACCGCGCTGTACCTCGAGCGCTACATGAACTACGGCATCACCCGCGAGGAGCTGCAAGGCGACAGGCCGATCATCGCCATCGCCCAAACGGGCAACGACCTCACTCCCTGCAACCGCCACCACATCGAGCTGGCCCGCCGCACCCGCGACGGCATCCGCGACGCGGGCGGCATCCCGATGGAGTTCCCGGTGCATCCGTTGCAGGAAACCGGCAAGCGTCCCACCGCGGCGCTGGACCGCAACCTCGCCTACCTGGGCCTGGTGGAGGTGCTGCACGGCTATCCGATCGACGGCGTCGTGCTGACCACCGGGTGCGACAAGACCACGCCCGCCTGCCTGATGGCGGCGGCCACGGTGAACATTCCGGCCATCGTGCTGTCCGGCGGGCCGATGCTGGACGGGTGGTGGAAGGGCCGGCTCTCCGGCTCCGGCACCATCGTGTGGGAGGCGCGCAAGCTGCTGGCCGAGGGCGAGATCGGCTACCGCGAGTTCATGGACATGGTGGCCAGCTCGTCGCCCTCCACCGGGCATTGCAACACCATGGGCACCGCCACGAGCATGAACAGCCTGGCCGAGGCGCTCGGCATGTCCCTGCCCGGCTGCGCCGCGATCCCGGCGCCGTACCGCGAGCGTTCCTGGATGGCGTTCGAGACCGGGCGGCGCATCGTGGGCATGGTGCGCGAGAACTTGCGCCCGTCCGACATCATGACCCGGGCCGCGTTCGAGAACGCGGTGGTCGCCGCGGCCGCGCTCGGCGCCAGCAGCAACTGCCCGATCCACATGGTCGCCATCGCCCGGCACATGGGGGTGGAGCACACGCTGGACGATTGGCAGCGCCTGGGCGCCGACATCCCGTTGCTGGTGGACTGCCAGCCGGCCGGGCGTTTCCTCGGCGAGGGCTTCCATCGCGCCGGCGGCGTGTCCGCGGTGATGAGGGAGCTGCTGGACGCGGGCAAGCTCGACGGCCAGGCCCGCACCGTGACCGGCAAGACGCTGGCCGAGGACCTGGCGCCGGTGCAGGAACCGGACCGCGAGGTGATCCGCGCCTACGGGACGCCGCTCAAGCCGGCGGCGGGCTACGTCGTGCTGAGCGGCAACCTGTTCGACTCGGCGGTGATGAAGACCAGCGTCATCGACCCGGCGTTCCGCGCCCGCTTCCTGTCCGACCCGGCGCGTCCCAACGTGTTCGAAGGCCGCGCCGTGGTGTTCGAGGGGCCGGAGGACTACCACGCCCGCATTGAGGACCCGGCGCTCGGCGTGGACGAGCATTCCCTGCTGGTGATCCGCAACTGCGGCCCGATCGGCTATCCCGGCGGCGCGGAGGTGGTGAACATGCAGCCGCCCGCCGCCCTGTTGAAACGCGGCATCGACGCGCTGCCGACCATGGGGGACGGCCGCCAGTCCGGCACCTCCGGCAGCCCCTCCATCCTGAACGTCTCGCCCGAGGCGGCGGTGGGCGGCGGGCTCGCGCTGCTGCGCTCTGGCGACCCGGTGCGCATCGACCTCAACACCCGCCGGGTGGATTTGCTGGTGAGCGATGCGGAACTGGCTGCGCGCCGCGCCGCATGGATGCCGCCCAAGCTGGAGAACAAGACGCCTTGGGAAGAGATTTACCGCTCCATGGCGGGGCAGCAGGGCACGGGGGCGTGCCTGGAGCCGGCGACGCTGTACCTGGACATCCTGGAAACGCGGGGCGAGTCGCGGCATAACCACTGACGGGGCCCCCGGCCTCCTGCTCCTCGCTCCGGCGGTGCGAGTTGCCTGACGGAGCGAGGAAAGCCCATGGACCGACTTACCGGCAAGACTGCCTTCGTCACCGCTGCGGCGCAGGGCATCGGCCGCGCCACCGCCATGGCCTTCGCCGCCGAGGGCGCCACGGTCATCGCCACCGACCTGAACGAGGCCAGGCTCGCCGAGATCGCGGGCCCGCGCATCCGCACCCACCGGCTGGACGCGACCGACCCGGCGGGCATCGCCGCCGCGGCCCTGGCGGCCGGGCGGGTGGATGTGCTGTTCAACTGCGCTGGGTTCGTCCACCAGGGCAGCATCCTGGACGCCACGGAGGAGGAGTGGGAGTTCGCGTTCACCCTCAACGTGCGGTCCATGTTCCGCACCATCCGCGCCTTCCTGCCGGCCATGCTGGAGCATGGCGGCGGGTCGGTCATCAACGTCGCCTCGGCAGCGTCCTCCATCAAGGGCGCGCCGAACCGCTGCGTCTACGGCACCACCAAGGCCGCGGTGATCGGGCTCACCAAGTCGGTGGCGGCTGACACCGTGGCGTCCGGCGTGCGCTGCAACGCCATCTGCCCCGGCACCATCCAGACACCCAGCCTGGACGACCGCATCGCCGCCAACGCCGCGGCGGCCGGCGGGATGGCGCAGGCGCGCACCGCCTTCGTCGCCCGCCAGGCGATGGGCCGGCTGGGCACGCCGGAGGAGATCGCCGCCATGGCCGTGTACCTTGCCAGCGACGACAGCCGTTTCCTGACCGGCCAGGCGCTGGTGATCGACGGCGGCTGGACGCTTTGAGCGGGGCGGCGGGCTGCGTCGGAGCTGACGGCGGAGCACCCGGTTGAACCAGCTTTGGCAGGACACGCTCCACCTGCGGACGGACGTGCAACTCGTGCTCGGCCTGCTGATCGCCATCGCGGTCACGATCCATGTGCTGCTGCGCAAGCAGGAGGTGGCGTCCGCCGTGGGCTGGATCGGGCTGGCCTGGTTCGCGCCGATCACGGGGGGGCTCACCTACTTCGTGTTCGGCATCAACCGGGTGCAGCGCCGGGCCAGGCGCCTGCGCCCGCAGGATACCCGCCGCACGCCTGCCGCAAGGCGCGGCTCCGGCAGGGACCATCTCGACCTGCTCAGGCGCGGGGTGGGGCAGATCACCGCCCGGCCTTCCCTGCCGGGGAACACGGTGCAGCTCTACAACGATGGCGACGAGGCCTACCCGCCCATGCTGGCCGCCATCAACGCGGCGCGGAGCAGCGTGGGAATGTCCTCCTACATCTTCCGCGACGACGCCTGGGGCGGCCGGTTCATCGCGGCGCTGGCGGAGGCGCAGGCGCGCGGGGTGGCGGTGCGGGTGCTGATCGACGGCATTGGCGGCGGGTGGGTGAGGTCGGCGGCCTACCATCACCTGCGCGGGCTGGGGGTTCCGGCGGCGCGGTTCCTGCACTCGCCGCTGCCCTGGCGCATGCCGTTCCTCAACCTGCGCTCCCACAAGAAGATTCTCGTGGTGGATGGCCGGGTCGGCTTCACCGGGGGGATGAACATCGCTGACGACAACGTCATGGCGACACACCCGCAGAACCCGGTGCAGGACACGCATTTCCGCATCGAAGGGCCGGTCATCGGCCAACTGGCGGAAGCGTTCTCACAGGATTGGTCGTTCGCGACGGATGAGGACCTGGACGGCGACGCCTGGTTCCCGGACGTGGCCCCGGACGGGCCGGTGCCGGCGCGGGCGATCGATTCCGGCCCGGACGAGGACCTGGAGAAGGTCGAGTTCGCGGTGTTGCAGGCGATCTCCTGCGCGCGGAGCAGCATCGGCGTGATGACTCCCTACCTGCTGCCCGACGAGCGGCTGTTGTCCGCCTTGGTGCTGGCGGCGATGCGCGGCGTGGCGGTGGACATCGTCGTTCCCGAGAAGAGCGACCACCGGTTCATCGATTGGGCCGCCCGCGCCAACACAGGCAGCCTGCTGAAGCACGGCGTGCGCGTCTGGCTCTGCCCGCCGCCGTTCCGCCATTCCAAGGCGATGGTGGTGGACGGCGAATGGTGCCTGATCGGCAGCAGCAACTGGGATATGCGCTCGTTCCGGCTCAACTTCGAGCTGTGCATGGAGCTGTATGACCGGGAGCTGGCCAGCGAACTGTCCGCCCTGATGGGCAAGTGCCGTGGCGGCGCCATGACGGAAGCGCAACTGGACCGACGCTCAACGCCCGCCAGGCTGCGCGACGCGGCGGTGCGGCTGATGCTGCCCTATCTCTGAAGGCTCCGCCACGCGCAGCCGCATGGCGATGGGCCGATGGTCCGACGCGCTGCGCGGCAGCACCGCAGCGTCCGTGCAGGTCAGTCCCCGCACCACGCAACGGTCGAGCCGGAGCGGCAGCAGGTCGCTCATGCGGTGGGTGGGGTGGCGCGGGCCCACGTCCCGGAAGCCCGGCAGCAGCACGGGGCCGACCAGGTTGTAGTCCCCGACGACGGCCGCGTGATGCGGGAGCCAGGCGGCGATGCGGCGGAGCTGGCGACGGTTGAGCAGCTGCCCATGGGACAGGTGGACGTTCGCGATCGTGAACGGCCCCAGGTCGATCACCTGGGCCACGCGATGCACCATGGAACCGGACGGCAGCGGCAGCACGACGGGACGGTTCGGCAAGGCGGCGGGCATCCACACGGCGAGGCCATGGATACGCCCTGGCAACGGCACGCGGGCATAGCCGCCGCCATACTGGGCCGGCAGCAGGTCGATATCGTGCGTTGCCTCCTGCATGAGCAGGATGTCGGGCTTTTCCCGCTCGATCAACCCGATTACGTCCGCCAGGCCGGCGCCGGTCAGCCGCAGGAGGTTCCAGCTGACCAGCTTCATAGCCAGGATCAGGAGTGGTGATGGCTCCGGTGGTGATGGTGGCGGTGATGGTGATACGATTGCGCCTGCGCCGCTCCAGCCGTGCCGACCGCGAGCGCAACCAAGACGGCGATCATCAATGTTCGAAGCATGGTGAACCTCTTTCCAAATACCGGTCGTGACGACAGACAGGCTTGCGCGACCCTGTAACACCGGTGCTGGCAGCGACATAGCCTTCGACTAGGCTGGAAGGTGGGTTTTATCGGGCAAGCCGGGGTTCAGCGACCGGGGCCGTTGCGGGGCGCATCCGTGTCATCGCTCCCGCACGCCTGCCAAGGCGCTCCGGGCGGCGGCGAGCAGCAGGCCGCAGTCGTTGTTCACGGTCACGAGCTTGAAGCCCATGCCGACGGCGCGCCTGGCGTAGGCGGCGGTGACGCAGTGAACTCCGGCCGCAAGGCCGCGCGCCTCGGCCGCACGGACGACGCGCTCGTAGATGGCCAGGATTTCCGGCTCCTCGCGGTCCAGGATGGGAGGCAGGCCCATGGAGAATCCCAGGTCGGACGGCCCGACGTACACGCCGTCGATGCCGGGAACATCCAGGATGGCGTCGAGGTTGGCGACGGCTTCGCCGGTCTCGATCATCGGAATGCAGAGCACCTCGTCGTTGGCAGTCTTCTGATAGCCGGCAGGCGGCCCGTAGATGCCGGCGCGGACGGGGCCGTTGGAGCG
Organism: uncultured Acetobacteraceae bacterium; assembly: GCA_964247035.1. GTDB lineage: Bacteria > Pseudomonadota > Alphaproteobacteria > Acetobacterales > Acetobacteraceae > LMUY01. The sequence goes on along the minus strand of CAXTTH010000097.1, from coordinate 734 downwards.
GATGCCGGCGGGCGGGTAGCGGCAGGCGGAGACGAACGCCTTCACCTCGGCAGGAGTGTTGGTCATCGGGCAGATCACGCCGTAGGCCCCGGCGTCCAGCACCTTGCCGATGATGCCGGGCTCGTTCCAGGGCACGCGCGCCATGGGCAGCACGGGATGCGGCTGCATGGCTTGAAAGCACTGCACCATGGACATGTAGTCCTGCACGCCGTGCTGAAGGTCCACCGTCACGCTGTCCCATCCGGCCTGGGCCATGACCTCGGCGGAGAAGCCGCTGGGAATGGCGAGCCACCCGTTCACGGCGGCAGCTCCGGCCTGCCAGAGCGCTTTGAGCTTGTTCGGCATTGCTGACCTCCCAGGATGACGGCGCCGGCAGGCTTAGATCGGCTGCAGGCCCGCTTCGATTGCGGCGCGCTTCGGCTCCAGGAACGGCGGCAGGGCAAGCCGGGTGCCGAGCGAGTCGGCCGGTTCGTCGGCAGCGAAGCCGGGTCCCTCGGTCGCGATCTCGTACAGGATGCCGCCGGGCTCGCGCGCGTAGAGGCTGCGGAAGTAGAACCGGTCCACCGGCCCGGTGAAGCGCACGCCCAGGCGGCGCAGGCGGTCCACCCAGGCGTCATAATCCGCATCGGGAATGCGGAAGGCCACGTGATGGACGCCCCCGGCGCCTTGGCGGGCGGCGCCCCGCGCGCCCTCCCCCCCCCCCTGCCCCGCCGCCGCCCCCCCCCCCGCGCCCC
>CAXTTH010000096.1:4665-7300 GCA_964247035.1 uncultured Acetobacteraceae bacterium | reverse complement strand
CGAGAACGAGCGGGAGGAGAAGCCCAGCCGCCGCAACCAGGATGCGCTGTCCACCTACTGCGTGAACCTGAACAAGAAGGCGACGGCCGGCAAGATCGACCCGCTGATCGGCCGCGAGACCGAGATCGAGCGCACGATCCAGATCCTGTGCCGCCGCACCAAGAACAACCCGCTTTACGTGGGCGACCCCGGCGTCGGCAAGACGGCGATCGCCGAGGGCTTGGCCAAGCGCATCGTGGAGGGTGACGTGCCGGAGGTGTTGCTGAAAAGCATCATCTTCTCGCTCGACATGGGCGCGCTGCTGGCCGGCACCCGCTACCGCGGCGACTTCGAGGAGCGGCTGAAGGCGGTGGTGACTGAGCTGGAGGCGCAGCCGAACGCGGTGCTGTTCATCGACGAGATCCACACCGTCATCGGCGCCGGCGCCACCAGCGGCGGCGCGATGGATGCATCCAACCTGCTCAAGCCCGCCTTGGCCAGCGGCACCATGCGCTGCATCGGCTCCACCACCTACAAGGAATACCGCAACTACTTCGAGAAGGACCGCGCCCTGGTGCGCCGGTTCCAGAAGATCGACGTGAACGAGCCCTCGGTCGAGGATGCGGTGAAGATCCTGCGCGGGCTGAAGACCAACTACGAGAAGCACCACAAGGTGCGCTACACCGAGGAGGCGATCCGCGCCGCGGTGGAGCTGTCGGCCAAGTACATCAACGACCGCAAGCTGCCCGACAAGGCGATCGACGTGATCGACGAGGTGGGCGCCAGCCGGATGCTGCTGCCGGAGGGCAAGCGCCGCAAGACGGTGACGTTGCGCGACGTGGAGGAGATCGTGGCCAAGATCGCCCGCATCCCGCCCAAGAGCGTCTCGGCCGACGACAAGGAGACGCTGCGCAACCTGGAGCGCGACCTCAAGGCGATGGTGTTCGGCCAGGACAACGCGATCGACCAGCTTTCCGCCGCCATCAAGCTGAGCCGCGCCGGCCTGCGGGACGGGGAGAAGCCGATCGGCAACTACCTGTTCAGCGGCCCGACCGGTGTCGGCAAGACCGAAGTGGCGCGCCAGTTGGCGTCCACGCTCGGCATCGAGCTGATCCGCTTCGACATGAGCGAGTACATGGAGCGGCACAGCGTCTCGCGGCTGATCGGCGCGCCGCCGGGCTACGTGGGCTTCGACCAGGGCGGGTTGCTGACCGACGGCATCGACCAGCATCCGCATTGCGTGCTGCTGCTGGACGAGATCGAGAAGGCGCACCAGGACCTCTACAACATCCTGTTGCAGGTGATGGACCACGGCAAGCTGACCGACCACAACGGCAAGTCGGTCGACTTCCGCAACGTCATCCTGATCATGACCACCAACGCCGGCGCGTCCGACATGGCCAAGGAAGCCATCGGCTTCGGCCGCACGGAGCGCGAGGGGGAGGACGAGGAGGCGATCAAGCGCCTGTTCACGCCCGAGTTCCGCAACCGGCTGGACGCGATCATCCAGTTCGCCGCCTTGTCGCCGGAGATCGTCAGCCGTGTGGTGGAGAAGTTCATCATGCAGCTTGAGGCGCAACTGGCCGACCGCAACGTGACGATCGAATGCTCGTCAGCAGCCAAGGAATGGCTGTCCGAGCGGGGCTATGACCGGCTGTACGGCGCACGGCCGCTCGGCCGGGTGATCCAGGAGCACATCAAGAAGCCGCTCGCCGAGGAGTTGCTGTTCGGCAAGCTGGTCAAGGGCGGCTCGGTCAAGGTGAACCTGGTCGAAGGCAAGCTCGCCTTCGACTTCACCGAAGCGGCTCCGCAATCCGCGCCGAAGCCGGAGATCGACGGCGACGAGGGCGGCACGGAGCGCGAGCCGGAGTCGGTGGAATGAAGGCCACCTGGAACGGCGTCACCGTCGCGGAAAGCAGCGATATCGTCACGGTGGAAGGCAACGCCTACTTTCCGGTCTCGGCCGTAGCGGAGGGCGTGCTCAAGCCGAGCAGCCACACGTCCACGTGCCCGTGGAAGGGGACGGCGCACTACTACACGCTGGACGTTGGCGGCAAGGAGAACGCCAACGCGGCCTGGCACTACCCGGAGCCCAAGGATGCGGCGAAGGAGATCAAGGGCCGCGTGGCTTTCTGGAAAGGCGTGCAGGTCTCGGCGTGAGGTGAGGCCGGGGGCGTCGCTTCCGGCCGGCATCAAAGGCGAGGCATTCGACCGGCTCGATGGAGCTTTCCCTGCCGGAACGCCAGTTGGTCATCCGGCGGGGCGTCGCCTCCTTGTGCCATCAGCTCGCCTGGGCAGTGCTGCACGAGTTCGCGTTGCCCAACAATCGCCGCGCTGACTTGCTGGCCTTGCGTCCGGATGGCGGATTTGCCTGCATTGAGGTCAAGTCCGGGCCGCGCGACTTCCTGACCGACGGGAAATGGCCGGACTACCGCGAGTTCTGCGACGCGCTGTATTTCGCGGTCGATGACGCTTTCCCGCTGGAGCTGCTGCCGGGCAGCACGGGGCTCATCGTGGTGAGCGGGCGGGAGGCGGAGGTGATCCGCCCCGCCCCGGCGCATCCGCTCACCCCAGCGCGGCGGCGGACGCTTACCCACCGGTTCGCCACGGCCGCCGCCGCGCGGCTGGGCGGCGTGGCGGGCCCGGCGCTCACCGC
>CAXTTH010000096.1:0-4655 GCA_964247035.1 uncultured Acetobacteraceae bacterium | reverse complement strand
GGGGGCCCCGCCCCCCCCCCCCCCCGCCCCCCCCCCCCCCCCCCGCCGGGCGCCCCCCCCCCCCCCCCCGCCCCCCCCCGCCCCCCCCCCCGCGGCTGGCAGCCTTGGAGGACCCGGCGATCACCGCGTCGTGGCGAGCGGCCTTGCGGGTGGAGTGATCGCCTGGCCGTTCGCCGCCAGCAGCGCGCGCAGGTCGCGGATGGGGGGGAACACCTCCTGGTTCCAGTCGCCGCCCTGGGCGTCGTGCGCCGCCTGCTCCGCCTCCACGATCTCGCGGTCCTCGCGGAAGATGCGCTCGGTGAACCAGACCAGCACCGGCCAGGCGGCATCCAGCAGGCCGGGGATTTTTGGCCGGCGGATGGAGAGCAGGCCGAAGGTGCGGTTCTGCCGCTGCTCGGTGTCCACGGGGGTGTAGCAAATCCACAGCGACATTACCGGCTCGTCGCCCGTGGTCCAGATCTTGAGCGTCTGGTACGGGTACTGGGTCCGGATCGTCATCAGGTCCTTATGCTGGGCCGACTTGTCGTTCACGGTGCGGCGCTTGCCCAGGATGGCGGCTTCGCCGAGCGGCTGCTTCCCGCCGGTGCGGGCGAAGGTGTAGTCCACTTCCAGCCAGTCCTCGCCGACCCGGCGGCCCAGGTAGCGCGGGGCGATCTGGCCCATCTGGCGGCGGTGCAGGAACTGGTGGTTCATGTCCATCAGGTTCTCGTGCATGAACGAGTAGTGGCAGCGCACCTGCTTGCCGAAGCGCCGGGTCTTGAAGGCCGGGTCCGCGGCGGCGCCCAAGGGCCCTGGCTCGGTGACGTTGGCAGGATCGCCGGGCCAGACCAGGATCAGCCCGTCCTGCTCGCGGCACGGAAAGGAACGCACGCCGTTCACCAGCTTGCCCTTGCCGAGATAGGGCACATCGACGCACTGGCCGGAGGCGTCGTAGGTCCAGCCATGGTAGCCGCAGCGCACGGCGCAGCCGGACACCAGCCCCTTGGACAGCGGCACCTGGCGGTGGGCGCAGCGGTCCTCCAACGCGAACACCGGGCCGCTTTGCGGCCGCACCAGCACGACCGGCTGGCCGGCGAACTTGGCCGCATAGGTCTTGCCGGGCTTCAGCTCCTTGGACCAGGCGAGCGGATACCAGTGGTCCGGATGCGAGCCGACCCGGCGCAGATCCGTCGGCTGGTCACGCAGGATGAAATCGGGGACGTCGGGCATGGGGCATCCTCGGGGCTGCCGCTTGCTTTAGAGGCTGGCCGCCGCCCGCGTCAAACGCTGCGCAGCCGCTGCACCGTGGCCGTGGTGGAGAAGCCCGGCAGCAGCTCCGCCAGCATCACCTCGCCGCCATAGGCCTGCACGAACTCGGCGCCCACCACGGTGCCGAGCGTGTAGTCGGCCCCTTTCACCAGCAGCTCCGGGCGCAGCGCGTGCAGGGTCTCCTCCGGGGTGTCCTCGTCGTAGATGCACACCAGATCGACCGCGGCCACGCTGCCCAGCACGGCGGCCCGTGCCGCCTCGGACTGCACGGGGCGGCTGGCGCCCTTGAGCCGCCGCACGCTGGCGTCCGAGTTCAGCCCCACCACCAGCCGGTCGCAACGGCTGCGCGCCTGCTCCAGCAGGTGGATGTGGCCGGGGTGCAGCAGGTCGAAGCAGCCATTGGCGAAGCCGGTGCGCCAGCCGCGCTGCCGCCAGCGCTCCAACTGCTCGGCCGCCTGCTCGCGCGTCACCACCTTGCGCAGCGCGCCGCCCTGGGGGGAGAGTGCCGCCAGGATATCGCCCTCCCGCGCCACGGCGGTGCCGACCTTGCCCACCACGACGCCGGCGGCGATGTTGGCCAGCCGCACCGCGACCGGCAAGTCCAGCCCTGCCGCCAGGCCGGCCGCCAGCGCCGCCACCACGGTGTCGCCAGCGCCGGACACGTCGAACACCTCGGCCGCCTCGGCGGGGAAGTGCTGCGGCTCGCCGTCGCCCACCAAGGTCATGCCGTCCTCGGCGCGAGTGACCAGCACGGCGCCGAAGCCGTGCGCGTCCCGCAGGAAGCGGGCGGCGGCCACCAGGGCGGGCTCGCTGTCCACGGGCATGCCGGTGGCTTCGGCCAGCTCGCGGCGGTTGGGGGTGATCACGTCCGCCCCGGCGTAGCGGCCGTAGTCGCGGCCCTTGGGATCGACCACCACGCGGCGGCCGATGGTGCGGGCGGCGGCGATGATGCGGGCCGGCACGTCGCCGGACAGCACCCCCTTGGCGTAGTCGGACAGCACGGTGATGGTGGTGGCGGCCAGCGCGTCCTGGGTGATGCGGACCAGGCGCTCGGCCAGCTTCGGGTGGATGGCGGCTGCCACCTCGTGGTCGGCGCGCAGCAGCTGCTGGCCCTGGGCGATGTAGCGCGTTTTCGTGGTGGTGGTGCGGCCGCCCTGCACCAGCAGCCAGGGCTCCACGTTCGGCTGCCCGCCGATCAGCCCGGTGAGGTCCGAGCCGGCCTGGTCGTCCCCCACCACGGAGACGAAGGCGACGGCGGAGCCGAGGGCGGTGAGGTTGCGCACCACGTTGCCCGCGCCGCCGGGCATGGCCACGTCGCGCTCGACGGACAGGATGGGGATCGGCGCCTCGGGCGAGACGCGGTTGACCGCGCCGTAGACGTAGCGGTCCAGCATGGCGTCCCCCACCACCAGCACGCTGGTCCGGGCGAGCCGGCGCACCGCGTCCGCCAAGTCGGCCGATGAAGCTGCTGGCGGCGGCGCCTGTGTCACCATCCGTAACCCGCTATACAAGGGGCATCTGCTTGGCAAGCGCGACGCCGGGCCCAAGGCTCGGCAACTTGACCCGTTTTCCGCTTTCCGTCACACACCCCCGGCTCCGCAACGGCGGGCGCCCACGCGGCCATTGGCCTGATCGCAGAAGCGGAGAGCTGTCCCATGCGGGATTCCGGGGAATACCTGTTCACGTCGGAGTCCGTCTCGGAGGGCCATCCGGACAAGGTCGCCGACCGGCTGAGCGACACCGTGCTCGACGCCTTCCTGCACGCCGACCCCTATGCCCGCGTGGCGTGCGAGACGCTCGTCACCACCAACCGGGTGGTGCTGGCCGGCGAGGTGCGCGGGCCGGAGACGGTGACGCCCGACTACCTGGCGCACCTGGTCCGCCTGGCGATCCACGACATCGGCTATGACCAGGCCGGGTTCTCCTGGCGCAACGCCACGGTCGAGTGCCACCTGCATGCCCAGAGCGCGGACATCGCGGTGGGCGTGGACAGCGCCGGCAACAAGGACGAGGGCGCCGGCGACCAGGGCATCATGTTCGGCTACGCCTGCACCGAGACCGAGGCGCTGATGCCGGCGCCGATCTTCTACTCCCACCTGATCCTGCGCCGCATCTCCGAGCTGCGCCGCAGCAAGGACCGCTCGGTGGCCGGGCTGCTGCCGGACGCCAAGAGCCAGGTGACGCTGCGCTACGTGGACGGCAAGCCGGTGGGCGCCACCAGCGTGGTCGTGTCCACCCAGCACGAGGCGGGGGTGGAGCAGCCGGCGATCAAGCAGATGCTGCTGCCGCTGATCGAGAGCTCGCTGCCGAAGGGCTGGATGCCACGGGAGAGCGAGGTCTACATCAACCCGACCGGCAACTTCGTGATCGGCGGGCCGGACGGCGATTGCGGCCTGACCGGGCGCAAGATCATCGTAGACACTTACGGCGGCGCGGCCCCGCACGGCGGCGGCGCGTTCAGCGGCAAGGACCCGACCAAGGTGGACCGCTCCGCCGCCTACATGTGCCGCTACCTCGCCAAGAACGTGGTGGCCGCCGGACTGGCGGAGAAGTGCACCATCCAGATCAGCTACGCGATCGGCGTGTCCCACCCGTTGTCGGTCTATGTGGACCTCGGGGGCACCGGCCAGGATGTGGACGAGGGCAAGCTGGAGCGGACCCTGCGCGAGATGGTCAACCTCAGCCCGCGCGGCATCCGCGAGCACCTGCACCTGAACCGGCCGATCTATGCCGTCACCAGCGCCTACGGCCATTTCGGCCGCACGCCAGACCCGGAGCTGGGCACCTTCACCTGGGAAAAGGCTGACCTGGCGCCCGCGCTGCGGAGCGCCTTCGGCAGGTAATGCCCAAGCCCGCGGCCGAGCGGCTTTATGGCCGCACCCGCGGGAGCACGCTTCGCCTGCGGCAGCGGTTGCTGCTGGATGCTTGCCTGCCCCGGCTTCGCCTGTCGCCGCAACAGGCCAGCGATCCAGCCGCCGCCTTTGCCCACCCACTGCGCGAGCTTTGGCTGGAGGTGGGCTTCGGCGGCGGCGAGCACGTCCGGGCGCAAGCTGCCGCCCATCCGGACGTGGGGCTGGTCGCCTGCGAGGTGTACGTCAACGGCATCTGCTCCCTGCTCTCGGCGCTGGCGCCCGAAGGTGGCGAGGCGACCGCGCCGCTGCCGCCCAACCTGCTGGTGTGGGACGAGGACGCCCGGCTGCTGCTGCGCCAGATGCCGGCCGGGTCGGTCAGCCGGCTGTTCCTGATGTTCCCGGACCCCTGGCCCAAGGCGCGCCACGCCAAGCGCCGCTTCGTGCATCCGGACACCGTGGCGCTGGTGGCCCGCGCCATGCGGCCCGGCGGCGAGTGGCGCATCGCGACCGACGACCCGACCTACCAGGCCTGGACGGCGGCGGTGCTGGCAGGCC
>CAXTTH010000095.1:3443-7331 GCA_964247035.1 uncultured Acetobacteraceae bacterium | reverse complement strand
CTACGCGTGTCGGCCGGGGCGCGGCTGGTCTCGGGCGAGCCGTCCCACGCTGCCCTGCCGCCGCAGGAGCGGCTGGAGCGGGAGATCGGCGATGCGGTGGGGCTGCTGGCCAAGGTTTCGCTGATCTTGCGGCATTGGGGGGCGTTGAGGGAGACGGGGCCGGTGGCGACTTATGACTGAGCAGCAGGTCGGATGCTGGTTTGGACCTCTGCATTTGGTGGAAAGCGGCTGCTCCGCTTCGACACGAGGCTCGGAGGGGAGCGGCTGCGCAGGTTAAGATTTCACTTCTACCACAACAGGTCCATGATGCTGATCATCATGCCAGAGCCCTCTTCGCCTCTTCAGATCGCTGTCCTCGGCGCTGGAAAGATTGGCAGCACGTTTGCCTTTCAACTGGCCCGCACAGGCCGCCACGACATCACCGTCATTGCACGGCCAGGCTCCGTCCGGCTGAAGCAGCTGCAACGGGACAACGGGATCATCAATGTCAAGGGCGAGCGAGCAAGCGTCCACGTGGCCGGGATGCTCGACGAGCAAACGCCATACGACCTCGTGATCGTCACGCTTCTGGCCCACCAAGTGGATGCAGTGCTTCCGGCCTTGCGGCGCAGCGCAGCCAGATGCGTACAGTTCATGTTCAACACCTTCGATCCAGAGCGCCTGCAAGACGCGGTCGGCGTTGGGCGCTGTTCCTTCGGCATGCCCTTCGTGCAAGCGACATTGGACGGAGATGGCAGGCTCAAGGCCACCATTGGCGCTGCCGGCCAGAAGACCATCATGAGCCAGCAACGCTGGGTCGATGCGTTCAACGCCGCTGCGCTGCCCGCCGCTTTCGAATGCGACATGCCTTCCTGGCTTCGCTGCCACGTTCCGTTGTGCGTTGCGTTCGAAAGCGTGTCGGTAGCCGGCGTAAAGCGCGGCAGCGGCGCGTCGTGGAGGGAAGCGCTCGTTCTGGCGCGCGGCGTCCACGCGAGCTTCAAGCTGATCAAGGGGCTTGGCCATCCCGTCTATCCAAGGACAAAGAAGCTGATGGACCGCTCCCCGGCATCGGTGGTGGCGGCCATGCTTTGGTCCATGTCGCGCGTCCGGCCGTTCCGCGAGTTGCTGGCGACAGGAAAGGCCGAATGCATTGCCTTGGTGGACGCGATGATGGCTGCCGCACCGCTCGCAAAAGAGCGTGTCATCATGTCCGATATCCAGGCCATGAAGCCATGCTGACAATCTGTCCTGAACGGGAACAACAGTGCGGCCCTGATCAACTGCCGATCTTGGATTGAAAGCCGATCCATAAATCGCGGCGCCATCGAGCGACGGCTGAACGATTGACCTCCGTTGCGAGCCCGAATAATGCCGCCTCCCGGACCACGCGGCGCAAGCCCCAGCGGTCCCGCACTTACATCGAAGGACCCAACCATGCGCCGCCCCAGCGGGGATGAGGCCCGTGCCCGTGCCATGGCCATCGCGGCCGGCCTCGACCCGGACAGCCGCACGCCACGGCCCGGCGAGGCGGAAGGCGGGCGCGGCTGGCCGGCCTGGTGCAACTTCCGCGACGCGGCCAAGGCCGAGCGGTCGGCGGCGGCGGTCGCGGCCGTCGAGTTGCCGCCGCAGGACGCTGCTTACGCAAATGCACCGCTGCGGGTGTTCGGCACGCACGACGAGGCGACGCTCGGCCAGATGCGCAACTGCCTGGGCGTGGGCAACGCCGTGGCCGGGGTAGTGTGCGCGGACGGGCACCTGGGCTATGCCCAGCCGGTCGGCGGGGTGATCGGCTACGAGCGGCAAATCAGCATCTCCGGCGTGGGCTTCGACATCGGCTGCTTCACGGGGGACACGCGCATCTTCACCTTGGACGGGCGAACCCCGACCTTGGCGGAGACGGCAGGCCACGAGGTTTGGGTGCTGGGCTGCGATGCGCAGGGCAAGCCCGTCCCGGCCCGCGGGACATGCCGCAAGACGCGCTCGGACGCATCGCTGGTCCGGGTGACGCTGGACAGCGGCAAGGCCATCCGCTGCACGCCCGACCACCTGTTCATGCTGCGGGACGGCAGCTACCAACGCGCTGACAAGCTCGCGCCGGGTCAGTCCCTGATGCCGCTCTACAGGGCGGCGGACAAGGACGGCTATGTCCTGGTCAGGAACAACCAGACCCGGCGGCTCATGCGGCTGCACTACATGATCCATCGCGAGGGCATGACCGCGCCTGCGCCCGACTTGAAGGGGGACAGGCTGGTCCTGCATCATCGGAACTTCGTGCGGTCGGACAACTCGCCATCCAACCGCGTCCCGATGCGCAGGGCCGATCACGACGCCATGCACGCCGCGATGCGGGAAGATGCGCATTTTAACACGCCTCAGTTCCACGAGAACCGCATCGCCGCCATCAAGGAGTTCTGGATCGGGGCACGGCAAGTGGACGCCTTCATGGCGCGGCGGCGCGCAACCGCCACGAGCAACGTGCTCGACTACATGCGGGATCGGCCGGAGCACTTCCGGCAGGCTGTCCAAGGCAATGGACGGCGCGGGGCAGCGCATCTGCGGCGGCACAGCACCGACCCTGACACGATCCGCCGCAACCGCGAGCGGGCCGGAACGCCGACGCCTTGCCCCTTGTGCGGCGAAAGCATGGTTGCAACGTCCTCCCTGTTCTATCATGCCAAGAAGGCGCATCCCGAGGCTCTGGCCGCGGGCACGCGCCCGGGGCGCAGCCGGGGCAAGAACAGCGTCGCGCAGCGGCTGGCCATGGGGGCGAACAATCACGAGGTCGCTTCGGTCGAGGCGCTTCCGGAGCGCGAGGACGTCTATTGCCTCAGCGTGCCGGGGCTGAACAACTTCGGGCTGGCGGATGGCGTGTTCGTGCACAACTGCGGCAACATGGCGGTGCGGCTGGACACCCCGTTCGCCGCCCTCGCCGGCCGCGTGCCGGCCATCCTGAGCGACGTGCGCCGGGCCGTCTCGTTCGGCATGGGCCGCGCCAACGCCGAGCGCGCGCAGCACCCGGTGCTGGACGACGACGCGGCGTGGGACGCCTCCGGCATGGGGGACTACCGGCAGAAGGCGGCGGCGCAGCTGGGCACGGTGGGCTCGGGCAACCACTACGTGGACCTGATGGCGGACGAGGCCGGGTTCGTGTGGATCGGCGTGCATTTCGGCAGCCGCGGCCTCGGGCACACGTCGGCCACCCGCTACCTGAAGGCGGCGGGCGGCAAGGACGGCATGCACGTGCCGCCCGCCGTGGTGGACGAGGACGGCGAGCTGGGCCAGCGCTACATCGCCGCCATGGAGCTGGCCGGGCGCTACGCCTATGCCGGGCGGGAATGGGTGGTGGAGCGGGTGCGCCAAATCATCGGCGGCGCGGTGACGGACAGCGTGCACAACCACCACAATTACGCCTGGCGCGAGACGCATGGCGGGCGGGAGCTGTGGGTGGTGCGCAAGGGCGCGACCCCGGCCTGGCCCGGCCAGCGCGGCTTCGTCGGCGGCTCCATGGGCGACGACGCCGTGATCGTCGAGGGTGTGGACTCCGATGCCTCCCGGGCGGCGCTGCACTCCACGGTGCACGGCGCCGGGCGGCTGTTCAGCCGGACCGCCGCCAAGCGCACCTTCACCCGGGCGCAGATGGACGCCTGGCTGACGGAGCGCGGCGTGCTGCTGGCCGGAGGCGACCTGGACGAGAGCCCGATGGCCTATCGCCGCCTGCCGGACGTGCTGGCCGAGCATGCCGGCACCATCCGGGTGCTGCATGCGCTGCGGCCGTTCGCGGTGGCCATGGCGGGCGACGGGGAGTTCGACCCGTTCAAGGACTGAGCGTTGGCCCCCGCGGGCGTGGGGCGCCGGGGGGGGTGGGGCCCGCACGCCCCCCCCGGGGCGCGGGCGGGCGCCCGCCCCAGC
>CAXTTH010000095.1:0-3433 GCA_964247035.1 uncultured Acetobacteraceae bacterium | reverse complement strand
TGTGCGCCCCGTTCACGGCCTGCGCGGTGCCCCCGGGGGGCTGGCCCCGCCGGGGGCGGTGCTCCAAGAACGCCCCAGCCTGTCCGCTTGAAGGAGCCTGCCCATGCGCGCCGCCCTGTTGCTCGCAACTTCGCTCGCCACGGGGTGCATCCTCGCCGCGCCGCGCCGGGCCGCCGCCGAAGCCCCGTTCAGCCTCGCCGCGACGCCGGGGCTGCTGCCCAAGGCCGTGGTGCCGTCCGCCTACCGCATCGACCTGGTTCCTGACCTTGGCCGCCTCGCCTTCACCGGGCACGAGGACATCGAGATCGACGTGGCCGCACCCGGCGACACCGTGATGCTCAACCAGGCGGGGCTGGTCCTGTCCCTGGCGCGGCTGGAGGACGGCGCCGTGGCCGCTGTCAGCACGGACGAGGCGAACGAGACGGCCACGCTGCGCTTCCCGGCCGCCATCTCCGCCGGGCATCACACCCTGACGATCGACTACGCCGGGCCGATCCTGGGGACGCCGAACGGCTTCTACCACGACGACTACAAGACGCATGACGGCGCGGCGCGGCGCATGCTGGTGACCCAGTTCGAGGTGGCGGACGCCCGCCGCATGTTCCCCGGCTGGGACGAGCCCGCCTTCAAGGCGACCTTCCAGCTTTCCGTGACCCTCCCGGCCGGCGACACGCCGGTGTCCAACATGCCGGTGGTGTCCGAGACGCCCACGGGCGACGGGGCCAAGCGCGTGGCGTTCGCCGCCACGCCACGTATGTCCAGCTACCTGCTGGCGCTGGTCGCGGGGGACCTCGCCTCCCGCCACGCGATGGCCGGCCGCACCGACATCGGCCTGTTCGCGCCCGCCGGCACCGAGTCCCAGGGGGAGGGCGCGCTGGCCGCCGCCGCCGCCATCCTGCCGTACTACGACGACTATTTCGGCGTGCCCTACCCGCTGCCGAAGCTCGACCTGATCGCCGTGCCCGGCAACTACGCGGCCGGCGCGATGGAGAACTGGGGCGCCATCACCTACATCGACAACGCGCTGCTGTTCGACCCGGCGACGTCTGCGCCGCGCACCCGCGAGCTGGTGTTCGAGGTGGTCGCGCACGAGATGGCGCACCAATGGTCCGGCGACCTGGTGACCATGGGCTGGTGGGACAACATCTGGCTGAACGAGGGCTTCGCCACCTGGATGGCCGACAAGGCCTCCGACCATTTCCATCCGGAATGGGACATCTGGCCGCGCCAGCACCAGGAGCGGGAGCAGGCGATGGCGCAGGACGCGCAGCCGACCACCCACCCGATCCAGCAGGTGATCCACGACGTGAGCGAGGCGGGCAGCGCGTTCGACCGGATCAGCTACCAGAAGGGCGAGCAGGTCATCCGCATGGTCGAGGACTGGCTCGGCCCGGACGCTTTCCGCGACGGCATGCGCGGCTACATGAAGGCGCACGCCTACGGCAACACCACCAGCGCGGACCTCTGGGCGGCGATGGCGGAGGCCTCCCGCCAGGACGTGGCGGGCGTGGCCACCAGCTTCACCGAGCAGCCGGGCGTGCCGCTGGTGCAGGTGGCGCGCGCCTGCACGGACGGGCGCACGACGCTGACGCTGACGCAGGACCGCTTCACCATCAACGACCCCGCCCCGGCCAAGCTCGCCTGGCGCATCCCGGTCACGATCGGCGCGCCCGGCGCCTCCTTGGGCGGGGCGCAGAAGCTCATGCTGGCGGGCACGGCGACGCAGTCCTTCGATGGCTGCGGCCAGCCGCTGAAGGCCAACCTGGGCGAGGACGGCTACTACCGCACCCAATACGATGCCGCTTCCCTGGCGCTGCTGAAGGCATCGTTCGCCACGCTCAGCGCGACCGACCAGGCCGACCTGCTCGGCGACCAGTTCGCCCTGTTCCGCGCCGGCCGCGCCCCCTTGGGCGACTACCTTGACCTGCTGACCGCCTTGCAGGCCGCGCACGTGACCAGCATCGCGGTGTGGGACGACACCATCGACCACGTGCTGGACGTGGACGCGCTGCTGCGGGGCGACGCCGGGCGGCCGGCCTTCCGCAGCTTTGCCAGCGCTCTGCTGACGCCGCAACTGGCCCGGCTGGGCTGGGACGCCAAGCCTGGCGAGAGCTTCCTCGACGCGCTGCTGCGCCCGCAGCTGATCGCGGCCCTGGGCCAGATGGAGGACCCGGCCGTCACCGCGGAGGCGAAGGCGCGCTTCGCGGCGTTCCAGCGGGACAGCCGCGCCGTGCCGCCCGACTTGCTGGACCCAGTGACGCGGATCATGGGCATGCAGGCCGACCTGGCCACCTGGCAGGCCCTGCGCGGCCTGGGCGAGGCAGCGCCGGGCACGGAGCAGAAGCTGCGCTACTTCGGCGCCATGGCTGCCGCCCACGACCCGGCGCTGATGCAACGCAACATCGCCTTCGCCACCTCCGGCGCCGTGCCCGCGGGCAGGATCGCGCAGTTCCTCGGCATGGTCGAGATGCGCGGCGACGACCCGGACGGCTTCCTGCGCGCCGTGCTGCCGCAGCTGGGCCCGGTGCGCGAGATGGTCGGGCCGGCCGGGGAGAACTACATGATGGGAGCGGTCTCGAACGGCGCCAGCGACCCGGCGTTGGCCGCGGCGGTGCTGGCCGACCCGGCCACCAAGAAGTCCCGCGGCGCCACGCTGGATGCGGCCAGGGCAGCGGACCTGATGGCGACGAGGGCCTCCCTGCGGGGCCGGGCGGCGGAGCAGACGGCGGCCTGGCTGCAACGGGGGTGATGGACTGCGCCCATGCCAGCCTATGCCGCCGCGTTCGGCATGACGGCCTTTCTTGCGTGACCTGTCGTGCTCGGCTCGTCGATCAGGACCGGATGCCGGACAGGAACTTCCAGGTCAGCCCATGGCACCCTGTCCGGGTTCATCATGCAGGGACGCTGGGACTTCCCGGCCACGGGCCGCAAAGCGCGTTGGTCATGCAAAGTTCGATATGCTGGAGGCGGACAAGCCGCGGTCCACCAGTTCCTGCCGCCCTCAGCCCGGCAAGAACGCCGCTACCGTCGCGTTGAACGCTGCTGGCTGCTCCGCATGCAGCCAGTGCCCGGCGTCGTGGATCGCCACGAACCGGGCTGCCGGGAACAGCGCCAGGATCGGCGGGCGGTGCTCCGGGCGCACATAGTCCGACCGTGCGCCCGTGACGAACAGCGCCGGGCCGCCGTAGTGGCCCGTGCCGTCCCACGCCTCGATGTCCGGCAGGGCTGCGGCGATCTGCGGCAGGCCGATGCGCCAGCCTGCGCCGGGGCGGAAATTGTGCAGCAGGAAGCTGCGCACCGCCGGGTCTGGCACGTCGGGGGCCAGCAGCGCGTCGGCTTGGGGGCGGGAGGCGTGCGGCGGCAGGGCCAGCATGGCGCGGGCGAAGCCGCCGAAATGCGACGGGTACGCCACGGGCGCGATGTCCGCCACCAC
>CAXTTH010000094.1:0-7331 GCA_964247035.1 uncultured Acetobacteraceae bacterium | reverse complement strand
AGAGATAGGAGCTGATCTCGATCAGGTTGCCGTCCGGGTCCCGGCAATAGACCGAGTCGATCGGCCCGAGCGCACCCGACTTGCCCACCGGCCCCGCCACGACCGCGACTTGGCAGGCTTGCAGATGCTCCATCACCTCCTGCGGGCCGACCGCGGTGATGAAGCAGGCATCGGCCGCGCCGGGCTGGTCGTTGGCGCCCGTGATCCAGGCGCGCGAATCGGCGTCCATCGGGCGCAGGTTGAGCTTCTGGCCGCCAAACTTCAGCGCCGTGCGGCTGTCCGGGCCGAACTCCTCCCGCTCCATCCCGAGCACGCGCTGATACCAGGACGCCGTGATCTCCACGTCCTTGCAATTGAGCACGATGTGATCGAGACGATCGACGGTGAAGCGCATGATCCGGTTCCCCAACGGCAGCCCGCGACCCGCGTATAAAGCCGCCGGGTGCTGCCGGCTAGTCATCCTTGCGGCCTTCGCGCTGGTGGCGCCAGCATGGGCGCAGCCCTACCCGGTGCAGGCGAGGCCAGAGGTCGCATATGGCCCGTTGCCGGCGGAGGTGGGGGACGTGTTCCTGCCGTCCGGCCCGGCTGGCCGCAAGCCGGCGGTGGTGGTGATCCATGGCGGCGGCTGGACGGAAGGCAGCCGCCATGCCGCGGAAGGACTGGCCCAGCTTCTCGCATCCCTCGGCGCCGTGGTGTTCAACATCGACTACCGGCTGGCCGACAAGGCGCAGCCCACGACGCGCTGGCCGGCGCAACTGGTGGACGCGCAACTGGCCGTGCGGTTCCTGCGCGTCCATGCCGCGGAGTTCGGCCTCGACCCGGCGCGCATCGGCGCCCTGGGGGACTCTGCCGGCGCGCAACTGGCGGTGTTCCTTGGCGTGCTGCCCCGGATCGTGCCCGGCGACCAGGCCGGTCTTTACCCGCAGGAGCGGCCGGACGTGATGGCGGTGGTGGACCAGTATGGTCCGACAGACCTGCCGGGCATGGGAAGCTACGCCGCCCACTCCATCGACGCCCTGTTCGGCACGCCATCCCCGGTTGGCAGCGCGTTGCTGACGGCCTCGCCGCTGCCTTCCGTCACGGCGCACAGCGCACCGACATACATCATGCACGGAACAGCCGACCCGATCGTGCCATTCCAGCAATCCCGCCAGCTACAGGACACGTTGCGTGCGCACGGCGTGACAGTGGAACTCGTGCCCTTCAATGGCGGGCATGCCTATGCCGGCGTGAGCGACGCAGACATCGCCAGGCTGCAGTTCAATGCGCTGCGATGGCTGGTGGGGCGGCTGCGTTGAAAGGTGTGGTGGGCCCGCAGGGGCTCGAACCCTGGACCACAAGATTAAAAGTCTCGTGCTCTACCAACTGAGCTACAGGCCCACAGCCGCACCGCCTAGCCTGGTGGTGCAGCGAACGTCAACGGATCAGCTGTTCTCGTCAGCCATCAGCCGCATCTTGATGATCTTGTCCGGGTTGGTCACCGAGCCGCTGCTGCCGGAGCCCTTCTTCAACTGGTCGATGTACTCCATCCCAGACACCACCTGGCCCCAGATCGTGTATTGTCCATCCAAGAAAGGCGCTGGCGCGAAGCAGATATAGAATTGGCTGTTGGCCGTGTTCGGGCTCTGGGTGCGCGCGGCGCCCACCGTGCCCCGCAGGAAATGCGCAGTGTTGCTGAACTCGGCCGGCAGGTCCGGATACTTGCTGCCGCCGCTGCCCGTGCCGGTCGGGTCGCCGCCCTGGGCCATGAAGCCGTCGATCACGCGATGGAACACCGTGCCGTCGTAGAAATGCTCCGAGCACAGCAGCTTGACACGCTCGACATGCTTGGGCGCCAGGTCCGGGCGCAGGCGGATCACCACCCGGCCGCCCTTGACGTCCAGGTAGATCGTGTTTTGCGGGTCCGGTGCGGGCTGCGCCTCGGACGGGGTGGCGGCTTCACTCATAAGGGTTCCAATCGCGATCGTTTGGAGAAAGCTGCGGCGGTCCATTGACACTCTCTCGTTGGGAAAGATCAGGCGTGGCGCACCCGGGACAAGGTACGCTCCAGCGTGAGGGGCGGCACGAAGGTGGAGATGTCCCCGCCTAGCCGCGCAATCTCCTTCACGAAGCGGGACGAGATGAACTGGTGCGTCTCGCTCGCCGTCAGGAACACCGTTTCGACGGCCGGGTCCATCCGGTAGTTCATGCCTGCCATTTGGAACTCATAGTCGAAGTCGCTCACGGCCCGCAGGCCGCGCACGATGACGCCAGCGCCATTCTGCCGGGCGAAGTCGATCAGCAGGCCGCTGAATGTCGTGACCGATATGCTGGCTCCGGTGCGGGCGGCGATCGCGTCGGTTTCCACCTGCACCAGCTCCATGCGTTCGGCCAAGGGGAACAACGGCCCCTTGGCGTCATTGGCCGCGACGCCCACCACCAGCCGGTCCAGGATGCGCGCCGCCCGGGCGATGATGTCCAGATGGCCGTTGGTTACCGGGTCGAACGTGCCAGGGTAAATCCCCGTGTGCCGGTCGATCGGCAGCGCCCGCACGTCAGCCAACGGAGTCGTCGCCCGTGTCGGCGTCGCCGGTGCCATCCAGGTTGTCGGGCGCGGGTGGGGCATCCAGGGCCAGGTCGTCCTCCAACCCTGCCACGGCTTCGATGACCGGGAACACGGCGGTCACGCGCTCGCCCTCGCCCACGCGGAACAGCGTGACGCCCGTGGCCTGCCGCCCGGTGATGCGCACGCTGTCGCCGCCGATGCGGATCAAGCGGCCGGCATCCGTCACCAGCATCACGTCAGTGCCGGGCCGGACGGGCAGGGTGCCGACCACTTGGGTGCCCTTGCGCCCGCCCAGCGTGATGTTCGATATGCCTTGGCCGCCGCGTCCCGTCACCCGGTAATCGTAGGCGGAAGACCGCTTGCCGAACCCGGCGTTCGTCACCGTCAGCAGCAGTTCCTCCCGGCGCTCCAACTCGTCCAGCCGCTCGCCGCTGACCGGGCCGGATTCATCCGTGGTGGCGTCCTCGGCCTCTGCATCGGCTTCCACGGAGGCGTCCACCTCCTCGCCCTGGGCGCGACGACGGGCCGCGGCCACCCGGAGGAAGGCGGCGCGCTCGTGCACGCTGGCCTCCACATGCTGCAGCACGGACAAGCTGATGACCTCGTCGCCTGGCGCGAGCCGGATGCCGCGCACCCCCGCGCTGTCCCGCCCGGCAAACACGCGCACCACGTCGTCGCTCACGTGGAAGCGGATGCAACGGCCCCGCCGGGTCGCGAGCAGCACGTCGTCGCCCTCGCGGCATGTCGCAACCCCGATCAGGTGGTCGCCCTCATCCAGCTTCATGGCAATCAGCCCGGAGGAGCGGACCCGGCCGAAATCGGACAGCTTGTTCCGCCGCACGCCGCCGCTTGCCGTGGCAAACAACAGGTGCAGGTTTTCCCACAACGCCTTGTCCTGCGGCAGCGGCAGCACGGTGGTGACCGTGTCGCCGCCGAGGTCGGGCAGCAGGTTGACCAGGGCACGGCCCTTGGCGGCGGGCTGCGCTTCCGGCAGGCGCCACACCTTTTCGCGGAACGCCTTGCCGCCGGAGGAGAAGAACAGGACCCATTGGTGCGTGTGGGCGTTGAAGGAGCGGGTGACGATGTCGTCCCCCCGCATCCCGGCAGCTGAGCGCCCGCGCCCGCCGCGGACCTGCTGGCGGAAGGCGTCAAGCGGGGTGCGCTTGATGAAGCCGTCCCGGGTCATGGTGACGACCATCTGGCCGGGCTCGATCAGGCTCTCGTCGTCCTGGTCGGCCACCGCGTCCACGATAGCGGTCATGCGGGGGGTGGCAATCTCCAGCCGCACGGCGGCCAGCTCGTCCCGCATCACCTCCAGCCGGCGTGGACGACTGCCGATGACCTCGAGCAGAGCGGTTATGCGCTCGGCAACCTCAGCCAGTTCGGCCTGGATCTTGTCGCGCTCGAGCCCGGTCAGCCGGGACAGGCGCAGCTCCAGGATACCACGGGCCTGCGCATCCGTCAGCTGCACCGTCTGGCCCGGGCCCGCATCCTCGACCAGGTTGCCTACGTCATCAATCAACGCCAGCATCGGCCCGATGTCCCCGGCGGGCCAGCGCCGGGCCATGAGATCGACGCGTGCCGCGGCCGAATCTGAGCTGGCGCGGATGACGCGGATCATTTCGTCGATGTTGGCGACCGCGATGGCCAGGCCGATCAGCAGATGGGCGCGTTCTCGCGCCTTAGCCAGGTCGAACCGACTGCGGCGAAGGATAACCTCCTCACGGAACGCCACGAAGGCAGCCAGCGCGTCCTTCAGCCCGAGCAGGCGGGGGCGGCCACCGTCGAGAGCCAGCATGTTGACGCTGAACTGCGTTTGCAGCTGCGTGAACCGGTAAAGATGATTCAGCACCACCTCCGGCGTCGCGTCGCGCTTCAGCTCGATGACGATGCGCATTCCATCGCGATCGGATTCATCGCGCAGGTCGCTGATGCCTTCGACCTGCTTGGCCCGCACCAGTTCGGCGATCCGCTCGATCAAGACGTTCTTGTTGACCTGGTAAGGGATTTCATGGACCACGATCGCGTTGCGGTCCTTGCGTATCTCCTCGATCGACGCCTTGGCCCGCAACGGGATGCCGCCGCGCCCGGTCTCGAAGGCTTGCCGGATGCCGGAGCGGCCGAGGATGATGCCGCCGGTGGGGAAGTCCGGCCCGGGGACGATCCGCATCAGCTCGTCGAGCGTGATGTCCGGGTCGGCGATCAACGCCAGCGCCGCATCGATCACCTCACCCGCATTGTGCGTCGGGATGTTGGTCGCCATGCCGACGGCAATGCCGCTGCCACCGTTGACAAGCAGGTTGGGAAAGGCGGCAGGGAGCACGCGGGGCTCCTCGTCCTGCTCGTCGTAGTTGGGCTGAAAATCGACGGTTTGCTTGTCGATGTCGGCCAGCATGTGCATGGCGGCGCGTGACAGCCGGCTTTCCGTGTAGCGCATGGCGGCGGGCGGGTCGCCGTCTATGGAGCCGAAGTTACCCTGCCCATCAATCAATGGGACGCGCAGGCTGAAAGGCTGCGCCATGCGGACCAGCGCATCGTAGATCGCTGAGTCGCCGTGCGGGTGATACTTGCCCATGACTTCGCCCACGATGCGGGCAGACTTGCGATACGGCTTGTCGTGGGTGAAGCCACTCTCGTTCATCCCGTAGAGGATGCGGCGATGCACCGGCTTCAAGCCATCGCGTGCATCCGGCAATGCCCGGCTGACGATGACGGACATGGCATAGTCGAGGTAAGAGCGGCGCATCTCTTCCTCAAGCATGACCGGATGCAGGTCAGGCACGTCGGGGGGCGTGGTGATTTCACTCATGCGTCAAGACTAGCCTAGGAGGTTGGATTTTACGCTGCTTACATGGGGCGAAACGCTGTCTTTTGCAGGCAAGCGGCGAGCCTGAGGGTGTTTATGACCACAAAAGGAAGTCGGGCTGCGCTTCGGTCGACCGATCAGGTCGGAACCGTTCAGCGTTCGCCAGAACGCCATGGCCAGGACAGGGACGTATCTCAGCTCCCGACAAGGCCTAGAACGGGATATCGTCGTCCAAGTCGCCCCCTCCAGCGCCGCCCCTGTTGGGTTCCCAGGACGGGTTGTCTGCGCCCCTGGCGGGCTGGCGTGCGGCCTGTCGAGGCGAGCCCCCGCCATAGCCACTTTCATTGCCTCCGCCTTGACTCTCGGCGCCGCCGCTGCGGCCGCCCAGCAGGGTGATGTCCCCGCGGAAGCGATCGACGACCACCTCTGTCGTGTATTTCTCCTGACCCGATTGATCGGTCCATTTACGGGTTTGCAGGGACCCCTCGACATAGAGCTTCTCGCCTTTCTTCACGAAGCGCTCGACCACGTCCACCAGGCGATCGTTGAAGATGACCACGCGATGCCACTCAGTCTTCTCTTTGCGCTCCCCGGATGCTTTGTCATTCCAGGACTCGCTGGTTGCGAGCGTGATGTTCGCTATCTTGCCGCCGCTTTGCGTGCTGCGGATTTCTGGATCCTTGCCGACATTGCCGACGATGATAACCTTGTTCACGCTGCCGGCCATGATGCCCTCCCCAACCTGCAAGATCATAGCCTGGCTGCGTCGCGCCGTCCAAATAGCGAAAGGGCACAGCCCATGCAGGCTGCGCCCTCTCGATCTTGCATTGCTGCAAGCCCATTCAGCTGGTTTTCAGGGGAAGAGCGGTCCAAGCATCGTCAGGCGACACTTGGACCGCGCACCAGACTGCTCAACCTGAACAGGCCGGAGCAGCGTGGCTCATTTGGACGTTACGCCGCGGCCGGGACGGCCGGGGCCGTGCCGAACACCGTGCCGGCCGGCGGCGAGCCCGTCGGCAGCCCGGTGACGGTGCCGCCGCCCGTGACCGCGATCGACGCGCCCGGGTCGGTCCACACCACCTTGCAGGTGCTGAAGTCCAGCGTCATGCCGGCGCAGACATAAAACACCGTGTTGTAGCGACCGATGTAGAACGTGACCCCGGTGACGCTCGACTTGAGGTTGACCCCGTTGACCTGGCTCTCGTCGCCGTAGCTGAACAGGTTCTCGTTCGGAGCGGACTTGTCGATCACCACCGTGCCGCCCGTCACCGTCAGCAGCCCGGCGTCCGGGTAGTTGATCCAGCGCCCGCCCGTGCTGACCGAGAAGCCGCCGTTCACCGTGAACACCGGCGAGCGGGACTTCTTGTTGTTGCCATAGGTGCAGCCGTGGTGCACCGAGCCGGTGTCCGTCGTGCTCGGGCCGTTCAGGTAGTAGTCGTGCGTCAGGCCGGACTGGTCGGCGCCGTTGCTGGCCAGCTTGCCGAACACGCACCCGGTCAGCACCGTGCTGACCGCCGAACCCGGCGCGCTGGTGGTGGAGGGCACGAAGATGCCGTCGTTGCAGCCATCCACCGCCAGCCCGGCCAGTGTCACCGTGCCGGTGAAGCCCTCGGCATAGATGCCGGCCTGGTTCTCGTAGCTGGAGGAGAACGGCAGCCCGCCGGCGTTGCGGTAGCTGACGCCCTGGATCGTGCACGGGGCGGACAGGTGATGGATCGCCTTGCCCCAAGCGAGCTTGTGGCCCTGCGTGTAGCCGCCCTGGCCGTCGAACACCACGTCGGACGCGGTGCCGGTGGCGCCCTTGAGGGTGACGGCCACGGGGAAGTCCACGGCGTCGGTGTAGCTCCCGGCATCGACGGTGACGACGCCGGCCGGGTTCATCGCCGGCAGCGCGGCGCTGACGGTGGCAAAGGTCTCCTTGGCGCCCACGGCGGCGGCGTCCAGCTTGGGGCCGGCATACGGAGCCGGGGTGGTGGGGGC
>CAXTTH010000093.1:0-7350 GCA_964247035.1 uncultured Acetobacteraceae bacterium | reverse complement strand
CTCATGGTGCGAAAACTCTGTCAGACCACCACATGATCTCGGATGGACACTAAGACACCAGAGAAAGCCATCTAGCAGGGCATGTATAGCACCTATCGGTGGATCACCACTCTCATAGTGGTTCCACGCAAACCATACAGAAGTGACAATGGAGGCAATCCAGAATCCGCATCCATCTGTTAGCGCTCGCTGTGCGTAACCTCGAAACCAGAACTCTTCGCCTACACCGACGACAACGAAAACGACAATGAGCTTAAAGAACTCAACAATCGAGTTCCAGCTTGTGGCGAATGTGAAAGACACATTCTCCACACCAATTAAACAGAGAACTATAATTAGCGACGAAGCCGCAGCCAAGCCGAGTGCGGCTCCGCAGGTAAGACACAGCAATTGGTTTCTTCCACCTAACAGGTTGGTTCGCGTGGCAAGTTGCCGGATTGATGGAAGGCGACCTTGGGTGAAACGAGTCTCTATCGCGATCAAAACATAAGCAAGTAGGGCCGCAGCACAGGTATCGATGAGATCACTCCCAACTATGGAGCGATCTGGGATAAGATGGCCTTGGAGAGGCGGTGCCAGACTTGTCGTGCTCTGTAGAAATATAATGATAGGATGCTTAAGATAGTGCCAGAAAGACTCCAGTAAGACGATAAAAGCCAGCCCACGTGCGACTGCACCTATCTCTATCGCCTTTTGCATCGACCGGATCAGGCCGTCTTGTCCCCGGCCACCCCCAGCGCCGCCTGCGCCGCCGCCAGCCGGGCGACCGGCACACGGTACGGTGAGCAAGACACGTAGTCGAGCCCGACGTCCTCGCAGAACGCGATGGAGGCCGGGTCGCCGCCGTGCTCGCCGCAGATGCCCATCTTAAGCGCGTTCTTGGTGCGGCGGCCCTTGGCGGCGGCGATGCGGACCAGCTCGCCTACGCCCTCCACGTCGATGGACACGAACGGGTCCTTCGGCAGGATGCCCTGGTCCACATAGCTGGGCAGGAACTTGCCCGCGTCATCGCGCGACAGGCCGAACGCAGTCTGCGTCAGGTCGTTGGTGCCGAACGAGAAGAAATCCGCCACCTCGGCGATCTTGTCCGCGATCAGGGCGGCGCGCGGCAGCTCGATCATGGTGCCCACGGAGTAGTCCAGCGTGCGGCCGGTTTCCTTGAACACCTCGGCTGCCACCCGGTCCACCTGGGCGCGGGTGATCTCCAGCTCCCGCCGGGTGCCGACCAGCGGGATCATGATCTCCGGCACCGGCGCCTGGCCGGCCTCGGCGGTGGCGGCGATGGCGCCCTCGAAGATCGCGCGGGCCTGCATCTCGTAGATTTCCGGGTAGGTGATGCCGAGGCGGCAGCCGCGGTGGCCCAGCATCGGGTTGGCCTCCTGCAACTCGTCGGCCCGGCGGCGGATGGTCTCAAGGTCCTCGCCCAGCCCGGCGGCCACGTCGGCCAGCTCGTGCTCCTGATGCGGCAGGAACTCGTGCAGCGGCGGGTCGAGCAGGCGGATGGTGACGGGCAACCCGGCCATGATGCGGAACAGGTCGCGGAAATCGTCGCGCTGGAACGGCAGCAGCTTGGCCAGCGCCGCGCGACGGCCGCGCTCGTCCTGCGCCATGATCATCTGCCGCACGATCCCGATGCGCGCCGGGTCGAAGAACATGTGCTCGGTGCGGCACAGGCCGATGCCCTCGGCGCCGAACTTGCGGGCGGTCTCGGCGTCCAGCGGGGTTTCGGCGTTGGTGCGCACCTTCATGCGGCGCACCGCGTCGGCCCATTCCATCAGGGTGGCGAAGTCTCCGGACATGGACGGCTCGATCATCGCCACCGAGCCGATGAACACCTCGCCGGTAGCGCCATCCAGCGTGATGGTCTCGCCGGCGCGCACGGTCTTGCCGCCGGCGGAGAGCGTCTGCGCACCGTAATCGACGCTGATGCCGCCGGCGCCCGCGACGCAGGGCCGGCCCATGCCGCGCGCCACCACGGCGGCGTGACTGGTCATGCCGCCGCGGGTGGTGACGATGCCGCGGGCGGCGTGCATACCATGGATGTCCTCCGGGCTGGTCTCGATCCGCACTAGGATGACGGATTCGCCCTTGGCGGCGCGCATCTCCGCCTCGTCCGAGTTGAACACGGCGACGCCGCAGGCAGCCCCCGGGCTGGCGGGCAGGCCGCGGGACATCAGGGTACGCGCCGCCTTGGGGTCCAGCGTCGGGTGCAGCAACTGGTCCAGGCTGGCCGGGTTGACCCGGCGCACCGCCTCCTCGCGGTCGATCAGCCCGGACTGCGCCATCTCCACGGCGATGCGCAGGCTGGCGCCGGCGGTGCGCTTGCCGCTGCGGGTTTGCAGCATGTACAGCTTTTGCTGCTGCACGGTGAACTCGATGTCCTGCATGTCCTTGTAGTGCGTCTCGAGCGTGGTGCGGACGCGCACCAGGTCCTGGTAGACGGCGGGCAGGGCCTCCTCCATGGAGACCTCGCCGGGCTTGGCGCGCAGCTTGGAGAGCGGCTGCGGCGTGCGGATGCCGGCCACCACGTCCTCGCCCTGCGCATTGACCAGGAACTCGCCGTAGAACACGTCCTCGCCGGTGGAGGGGTCGCGCGTGAAGCAGACGCCGGTGGCGCAGTCCGCCCCCATGTTGCCGAACACCATGGCCTGCACGTTGACGGCGGTGCCCCAGGAGGCCGGGATGTCGTGCAGGCGGCGGTAGGTGTTGGCGCGCGGGTTCATCCAAGAGCCGAACACCGCGCCAATGGCGCCCCAGAGCTGCTCTTCCGGGTCTTGCGGGAAGGGGTGGCCGAGCTCGGCGCCCACCATGTCCTTGTACTCGGCCACCACCTGCCGCCAATGGTCGGGCGAGAGGGCGGTGTCCTCCGTCACCCCGGCGTCGAGCTTGGCGTTCTCGATGATCTCCTCGAAGCGGTGATGGTCCACGCCCAGCACCACGGAGCCATACATCTGGATGAAGCGGCGGTAGCTGTCCCAGGCAAAGCGCGGGTCCCCGCTGGCCTTGGACAGGCCTTCCACCGTCTGGTCGTTCAGGCCGAGGTTCAGCACCGTGTCCATCATGCCCGGCATGGACACGCGGGCGCCGGAGCGGACGGAGACGAGCAGGGGATGCTCGCGGTCGCCGAAGCGCAGGCCGACGGCCTCTTCCACCAGGCCGAGGGCGGCGCGGACCTGGCCGGCCAGCTCGTCCGGGTATTTGCGGCCGTTGTCGTAGAAGGCGGTGCAGACTTCGGTGGTGATGGTGAAGCCGGGCGGCACCGGCAGGTCGATGGAGGCCATCTCCGCCAGGTTGGCGCCCTTGCCGCCGAGCAGGTTGCGCATGCCGGAACGCCCCTCGTTGTGCCCGGCGCCGAAGCTGTACACCCACTTGGTCATCATTAGCCCTCGATACGGGAGAAGTCTGCCACCCGGTCCATGGTAGCACGGATTTGGTTTAGCAGGCGCAAGCGGTTGCGGCGAAGGGCTGGATCGGGGTCGTTAACGGTCACTTTGTCGAAAAAATCGTCCAATGGCTTACGGAGGGACGCTAAACTTTTCATTGCAACTGTGAATTGCGCGATTGGCAGCAGGTGATGGAGGTCAGCCCCCACGGCCCCAAGCCGGTGCCGCAACGTGTCTTCTTCGTCTAGCCGGAACAGCGCCGGATCAGGGAAACCGTCGTGCGGGCCGTCTTTCGCGTTCTCGATGCGAAGGATGTTGGCGGCCCGCTTGTTCGCTACGAGCAGGCTTTTCCCGTCCGCCGTGCCGAGCAGCGACGCCACCTCTTCCGCCAGCTTCAGCGTTTCGGCCAAGTCGTCCCCGCCGCCAGCGGCGAACACGGCATCCAGCACGTCATGCCGTGCGCCATCGGACCGGAGTTGCACCCGGGCGCGCTCCACGATGAAGGCCAGCACTTCTTCCACCGGCGGCGCTGCGGGGAGCGAGGCTGCGCAAAGCCCGATCAAAGGGCGCAGGTGGAGGCGCATCCCGCTCTGACGCATGGCGTTGACCAGCCGCACGATGCCCAGCGCGGCCCGGCGCAGCGCGAAGGGGTCGCCGGAGCCGGTGGGTTTCTCGCCGATGGCGAAGAAGCTGGCCAGCAGGTCGATCTTGTCCGCGAGCGCCACGGCAATCGAAACGCCGCTGACCGGAATGGCGTCGCTCGGCCCCTTCGGCCCGTAGTGCTCCTGGACGGCGCTGGCCACCGCGCCGTCCTCGCCGTCATGCAGGGCGTAGTAGCGGCCCATGACGCCTTGCAGCTCGGGGAACTCGCCCACCATTCCTGTTGTGAGGTCCGCTTTGGAGAGCCAGGCAGCGCGACCGGCCAACGCCGGGTCCGCACCAAGAGCGGGCGCGATCGCCTCCGCCAGCTGCATTATCCGATGCACCCGCGCGCCCTGGCTGCCCAGCTTGGCGTGGAACGTCACCGCGTCCAGCGCCGCTACCCGGTCCGCCAGCCGCACCCGGCGGTCCGTGTCCCAGAAATGCCTCGCGTCGCTGAACCGGGCGCGCAGCACCCGCTCGTTGCCGGCGACGATGGCAGCTCCGCCGTCCGCCGTCTCGATGTTGGCGGCGAAAGCGAAGAACGAGGCCGCCGCGCCGTCCGCCGTGCGCAGGGCGAAGTAGCGCTGGTTCACCCGCATGGAGACCTGCATCACCTCCGGCGGCAAATCCATGAACGCCGGGTCGATGCGGCCCAGCAGCGGGACTGGCCACTCCACCAGCCCCGCCACCTCGTCCACCAGCCCCGGGTCGTCCACGACGGTGAGGTCGTCACCGGCCTCGGCCAACGCCTGCACGCCCTCTGCGACCCGGCGGCGGCGCTCGGTGGCGTCCACCAGCACGCGCTTGGTCGCCAGCCCGGCATGCCACTCCGCCGCCGAATGCACCGGGAACGGGCCGGGAGCCATGAAGCGGTGGCCCTCCGTCAGGTTGCCGGAGTGCAGGCCGTGGCCGTCATCCGCCCCGTCCGCCAAGGTGAACGGCACGACGGCGCCGTCCAGCAGGCAAAGGATGCGGCGCAGCGGGCGCACCCAGGTGAAGCTGCTGCCCGTGCCGCCCCAGCGCATGGATTTCGGCCACGGAAAGCGGCGCAGCAGGGCGGGGAAGGCGGCGGCGATCAGGCCGGCGGCATCCTGCGCAGGCACCTGCTTGCGCAGCACCCAATAGCCGCCTTCCTCGACAACTCCATCCCGCGCCGCGCCGTGCTTGCGCAGGAACCCGGCCAGCGCCTGCTCCGGCGCCGATGTCCGCGGGCCGCGCTCAATGCTGCTGGCGGCGAGCACGGCGGCGTTCAGCTCGGCCGTGAGCGCGATGCGACGGGGGCCGTGGCAGGTCCGCACCTTTGAAGGCGTGAGGGCGGCGAGCGCCTCCGTGACCAGCCGGGCCAGGTCTTCCGCCGCGCGGGCCTGCATCCGGGCGGGGATTTCCTCGCTGAACAGTTCGAGCAGCAGTTCCGGCATCAGGCGCTCAGGGCGGGGGTGATGTCGGTCTGGGAGAAGTCGTTGTCCTTGAACAGCAGCGGCTCGCCGGTGAGCTTGGCCAGGGCATAGGCGAAGCAATCGCCGTAGTTCAGCTTGGCTGGATGGTTGCCCCGGCCAAATCTTTGATAGGCGACGCGAGCCGCCATCGCCTGCTCCGCCGTCACGGCCACAACGTCCAGTTCCATGGCCGCGACCAAGTTTTCCAGCCGCGTCGTGGCGGAGGGCCGGCGCCTGCTTTCCACCACGATGAACGCTTCAAGCCAGGTTGCGGCAGAAATGCGGCGCGCCTTCGCATCAGCCATGACCGAAAGCATGCGGGCTTCTTCCTGCTCCACGAACACGACCGCCATGAGGGCGGAACTGTCGATGATCAAATCGGCAGGCCCGTTTTATCATCGTAAAGCCAGTCGTGGTTGGAGGTGAGCGGCTCCCCGCCAGCCTTGTCCAGTTCCGTGCGTATTTCCGCCGTGATGCTGCGGATTTCCGCAATCCATGCCTCTTTGCTGCGCGCTTTTTCCTCGGCTTCGACGCGTTGCCGCAGGGCTTCGGTCACAGCCGCTGGCAGGCTTTCGCCTGTCAGTTCGGCCAGCCTCGACGCCAGCCGGCAAGCCTCGTCGCTCTCGATGTTCAGCTGCATGCCCATCACGGCAAATTACCCTGCCAGCATCGTGGGCGCAACGTTCTCGCCGGCCAGCCAACCCTCGCAGCACCCCTTCGCCAACGTCCGCACCCGGCCGATGTAGGCGGCGCGTTCCGTCACGCTGATCACGCCGCGGGCGTCCAGCAGGTTGAACAGGTGGCTCGCCTTGATGCACTGGTCGTAGGCGGGCAGCGGCAGGCTGGCCGCCAGAAGCGCGGCGCATTCCCGCTCCGCATCGGCGAAGTGCCGGGTCAGCATGGCGGTGTCGGCGTGCTCGAAGTTGTGCGCGCTGTACTCGCGCTCGGCGCGCAGGAACACGTCGCCGTAGCTCACGCCGGCGCCGTTGAAGTCGAGGTCATAGACCCGCTCCACGTCCTGCACGTACATCGCCAGCCGCTCCAGCCCGTAGGTCATCTCGAAGGAGGGCACCGCCACCGGGATGCCGCCGACCTGCTGGAAGTAGGTGAACTGCCCCACCTCCATGCCGTCGCACCACACCTCCCAGCCGAGGCCCCAGGCGCCCAGGGTCGGGCTTTCCCAGTCGTCCTCGACGAAGCGGATGTCGTGCAGCGCCGGGTCGAGACCGACGGCGGCGTAGGAGGCGAGCATCAGCGCCTGCGCCGTGTCCGGGGCCGGCTTCATGATGACCTGGTATTGGTAGTAGTGCTGTAGCCGGTTGGGGTTCTCGCCATAGCGCCCGTCGCTGGGGCGGCGGCAGGGCTGGACATAGGCGGCGCGCCACGGCTTCGGCCCCAGGGCGCGCAGCGTGGTGGAGGGATGGAAGGTGCCGGCGCCCATCTCGACGTCGTAGGGCTGCAGGATCACGCAGCCCTGCGCCGCCCAGAAGCCGTGCAGCCGCAGGATCAGGTCCTGGAACGAGGGAGCGGACGAGGTCATGCCTGCGCACCTACCGGGCGCGGCAACGCAGGGCAACCCAGCCGCGTTGATCCGTCATGGCCCAGGATGGCTTGACCGACGCCGACATCGCCCGGCTGTTGCGCGGCACCCGGCGCATCGCCGTCGTCGGCGCGTCCGACCGGCCCAGCCGTCCGTCCTACGGCGTGATGCGATTCCTGCTGGCGCAGGGCTGGTCCGTGACCCCGGTGAACCCGGCGCTGGCCGGGCAGGTCCTGCTCGGGCAGCCCGTGGCGGCGACGCTGGCCGAGGCCGCGCCGCTCGACATGGTGGACGTGTTCCGCGCCTCCGAGCACGCCGGCGCCGTGGTGGACGAGGCGGTGCGGCTGGG
>CAXTTH010000092.1:240-7352 GCA_964247035.1 uncultured Acetobacteraceae bacterium | reverse complement strand
GTGCAGGGCTCGCTGGCGCTGGACCCGCGGCGGCGGCTGCTGCTGGTGCAGTGTGACGGGCGCAGCGTGCTGCTGCTGACCGGGCCGCAGGACCAGGTGATCGGCTGGCTGCCGGACGTTCCGGCATGAGGTGGGCCGGCATGAGGAAGGCCTGCATCGCCCTGCTGCTGGTCGCGCTGCTGCTGGCGCCGTCGCTGGCCATGGCGCAGTCGGTCAACATCGACCTGGGCGCGGCGGGCCAGGCGGGCGCCACGGGGCGGCTGGTGCAGCTTACGGCGCTCATCACCGTGCTCTCGGTGGCGCCCAGCCTGCTGGTGATGGTCACGGCGTTCACCCGCATCGTGATCGTGCTCTCGCTGCTGCGCGCGGCGATCGGCGCGCAGGGCGTGCCGCCCAACACGGTGCTGATCGGGCTGGCGCTGTTCCTGACGTTCTTCGTCATGCAGCCGGTGCTGGACCAGGCCTACGCCGCCGGGCTGCTGCCGATGACGAGCGGCAAGGTGGGCGAGATCGAGGGCTTGCAGCTGGCGGCCGAGCCGTTCCGCCGCTTCATGGCCGCCAACGTGCGCGGCGCGGACCTGCAGATGTTCCTGGACGTGGCGCACCTGCCTGCGATGGACACGCCGGACGGCGCGCCCTGGCGCGCGCTGGTGCCGGCCTTCCTGGTGGGCGAGCTGCGGCGCGCCTTCGAGATGGGATTCCTGCTGTACTTGCCGTTCCTGGTGATCGACATGGTGGTGGGCAGCGTGCTGCAAAGCCTGGGCATGATGATGCTGCCGCCCGCCAGCATCAGCCTGCCGTTCAAGCTGATCTTCTTCGTGCTGGTCGATGGCTGGCGGCTGGTGTCCGGCAGCCTGGTGCAGAGCTTTGCGCCCGCCGGGTGACGGAACGGGAGCGAGGCAACCCTGGCGGCGGGTGGCGTTATCACCCGGCCAACGCAGGGGAGCCGCCATGAAGCAGCCGCACACCGAAGAGTCGATCGAGCACACGGATGGCGAGCAGGACACCGGCAACCACAAGGCGCCGGGCCAGCCGGACACCGGGGGGGCGGACCGCTTCGGCGGCACGCGGGCGGGCGCCGAGAGCTTCGAGGGCCCGGCCAAGGGCGGCTCGGAGGACTCCATCGAAAGCGGGACGGATGTGGACAAGGTGGCTGGGCTGGACGAGCCCGGCACGGGCGCCAAGGCGGCGAACCCCGGCCATGAGCGGCATCCGGAGCGGGACGAGCACGGCCGCCTGTAGGCGCTGCGGCCCGAACGATCGGGGCCGGGCTGCGTTGTTGCGTTATGCCACCAGATAACCAACTCGCCGCAACCCCGGCCGCCCCCGTCGTCCTGGTCGTGGAAGACGAGTTCCTGATCCGGATGACGCTCTCGGAAATCCTGGCCGATGAGGGCTACTCGGTGCTGGAGGCAGGCTCCGGGGACGAGGCGCTCACGCTGCTGCGAGGGGAGCCGGCGATCGCCATCCTGCTGACGGACATCCAGCTGCCGGGCAGCCTGGACGGGCATGCCCTGGCGCGGGCGGCGCGGGCGGCGTTGCCGCAACTGCCGGTGGTGTTCATGACGGGACGGCCGCCCTCGGCCGAGGACGGCTCATCCGACATCGGGGCCACCTATGTCGCCAAGCCGTATCTCCCGTCCGAGATTTGCCGGGTGGTGCGAGGGTTGCTGGAGCCGGCGATGCCTGCGCCGGGGTGAGGCGCCGCGAGCCCGGCGGCCCTTGGGCGCCTGACTTACAGCAGGCTGCAAAAAACTCTGATCGCTTGCTTTGCAGGGCCCTGTCCTGCATCCGAAAGGGGATAGTCATTTCCTTTACCCCTCATAACAAGGTGTCCAGAGGATGACTATCCTCTGGTGGGGTTCGGGGCAAAGCCCTGACCTGAATTGCCTAATGTTTTCAGCAGCCTGCTAGAAATCCAGGTCGGCGTAGTGCTCGGGCGGGATCACGCCGGGGACGCGGTCGGCCAGGATGGCGCGGAACGAGGGGCGGGACTTCATGCGGGCGTACCAGTCCCGCGCCGGCTGGCTGACGGACCAGTCCACGTCGCCGCAGAAGTCCAGCGTGGAGAGGTGGGCGGCGGCGGCCATGTCCGCGAGGGAGATGGCGCTGCCGCCGAGCCATTTGCGGGTCTCGGCCAGCCATCCGATGTAGGCCAGGTGGGTCTTGAGGTTCAGGAAGCCCACGCGCAAGGCGGAGGCGTTCGGCTGGCCTGCGCCGGACATGCGCTTGATGATCTTCTCGCCGTAGAGATGCCGGGTCACTTCCTGGGCGAACTGGCCGTCCAGCCAGGCGACCAGCCGGCGGACCTCGACCCGCTCGGCCAGGGTGCGGCCCAGCAGCGGGGTGTCGGGGTAGGCCTCATCCAGGTACTCGCAGATGACGCTCGAATCGGGGATGGCCAGGTCGTTGTCCAGCAACGCGGGCACGGTGCCGGACGGGTTGATGCCGAGGTAGTCCGGGCGGCGGTCCCAGGGCTTTTCCACCCGCAGCTCGAAGGGAAGCCGCTTCTCCGTCAGCACCAGGCGGACCTTGCGGGCGTAGGGCGAGAGCGGCAGGTGATAGAGCAGGCGCATGGCCCAGCGTTATGGCATCGGCCCTGGGCCGCGCCAATGCAGGGCGCTGCCCTGCACCCGCAAGGGGACAAGGTCCCCTTGACCCCTGGTACTGTAATCAGGTGTCCAGAGAACTTCGTCCTCTGGCGGGGTTCGGGGCAGAGCCCCGACCTGCTAGGCGCGGCGCTCCTCCACGGCCTCGCTCAACGGCGCCGGCAGGTACTGGGCGAACCCCTTGGGCACCACCTGCCAGATGCGCGACAGCGTGCCGGGCCAGTCGTGCAGCAGGCCGTCCGCGTAGCGGCTGCTGGTCTCGCGCGCGTGCGTCTCGATCAAGCCGCGCAGCATGGCTTCCCAGTGCGGGTGCGCCACGCGCTGCCAGCCGATGCTCTCCGGGTTGGCGCGGCGGTCGAACATGCCGTCCACGTCGAGCACGAAGGCCATGCCGCCGGTGAAGCCGGCGCCGAAGTTGTCGCCGACCGCGCCGAGGATCGCCACCGTGCCGCCGGTCATGTACTCGCAGCCGTTGGAGCCGCAGCCCTCCACCACGGCTGATGCGCCGGAGTTGCGCACCGCGAAGCGCTCGCCCGCCTGGCCGGCGGCGTAGAGCTGCCCGGCCGTCGCGCCGTACAGGCAGGTGTTGCCGATGATGGTGTTGTGCTGGCTGGCCAGGGCGGAGGACGGCGCCAGCCGCACCGCGATGGTGGCGCCGGACAGGCCCTTGCCCACGTAGTCGTTGGCGTCCCCCAGCACCTCCAGCTTGAGGCCCTGCACCGCGAACGCGCCCAGGGACTGCCCGGCGGAGCCGCGCAGCCGCACGGTGACGTGGCCTGGCTGCAAGCCAGCCATGCCGTACTGTCGGGTGATGCGGGAGGACAGCTTGGCGCCGATCGCGCGGTGCGTGTTGCGGATGTTGTACTGCAACTGCATCTTCTCGCCGCGCTCGAACAGCGGGGCGGCGTCGGCGATCATCTCCGCGTCCAGGGTCTCCGGCACCTCGTTGCGGCCCTCGGTGCAGTGGCGCGCGTGGCCGCCGGGGTCGGCCTGCACCAGCAGCGGGTTGAGGTCGAGGTCGTCCAGCCACTCGCCGCCGCGGCTGACCTGGCGCAGGTAGTCGGTGCGGCCGATCACGTCGCGCAGGCGCCTCACGCCGAGGCTGGCCAGGATGTTGCGGACTTCCTCGGCGACGAAGGAGAACAGGTTGATGACCTTCTCCGGCGTGCCCTCGAACTTCGAGCGCAGCGTCTCGTCCTGGCTGCACACGCCGACCGGGCAGGTGTTGCTGTGGCATTGGCGCACCATGATGCAGCCCATCGCCACCAGGCTGGCGGTGCCGATGCCGAACTCCTCGGCGCCCAGCATGGCGGCGATCACCACGTCCCGCCCGGTCTTGATGCCGCCGTCGGTGCGCAGGCGGACGCGGTGGCGCAGGCGGTTGAGCATCAGCACCTGGTGCGCCTCGGTCAGCCCCATCTCCCAGGGGATGCCGGCGTACTTCACGCTGGTCTGCGGCGAGGCGCCGGTGCCGCCGGAGTGGCCGGAGATCAGGATCGCGTCGGCCTTGGCCTTGGCGACGCCGGCGGCGATGGTGCCGATGCCGGAGCGGGCCACCAGCTTGACGCAGACGAAGGCCTGCGGGTTGATCTGCTTGAGGTCGTAGATAAGCTGCGCCAGGTCCTCGATCGAGTAGATGTCGTGGTGCGGCGGCGGGCTGATGAGGGTGACGCCGGGGGTCGAGTGGCGCAGCTTGGCGATCAGCGAGGTGACCTTGAAGCCGGGGAGCTGGCCGCCCTCGCCGGGCTTGGCGCCCTGGGCGATCTTGATCTCGATCTCGCTGCACGCGTTCAGGTACTCGGCGGTGACGCCGAAGCGGCCGGAGGACACCTGCTTGATGGCGGAGTTGGCGTTGTCGCCGTTGGCGCGCGGCTTGAACCGCTCGCTGTCCTCGCCGCCCTCGCCGCTGTCCGAGCGGGCGCCGATGCGGTTCATGGCGATGGCCAGGGTCTCGTGCGCCTCGGGGCTGAGCGCGCCGAGCGAGATGCCGGGAGCCAGCAGGTGCTTGCGTATCTCGGTGATGCTCTCGACCTCGTCGGCCGGGATCGGGGCGTGGCCCTCGGTGAAGTCCAGCAGGTCGCGCAGGGCGATGGGCGGCTGGCGGCGGACGGCCTCGCTGTAGCGCATCCAGGTCTGGAAGCTGTCGTTGGCGACGGCGGTTTGCAGGGTATGGATGAGGCTGCCCTCGAAGGCGTGGGTCTCGCCGCGGCGGCGCAGCTTGTACAGGCCGCCGACCGGCAGCGTCACCGCGTCCTCGTCCCAGGCGGCCTTGTGCAGGGCGAGCACGTTGCGGGCGATGCCGGGCATGCCGATGCCGCTGATGCGGGACTGCATGCCGGGGAAGAACTCCGCCACCAGGGCGCGGGAGAGGCCGATCGCCTCGAAGTTGTAGCCGCCGCGGTAGGAGGACACGACGGAGATGCCCATCTTGGACATCACCTTGAGCAGGCCCTTGTCCACCGCCTTCTTGTAGCGGCGCACCGCCTCGGTGAGGGTGGCGCCGCCGAACAGGGCGCGGCGCTGGCGGTCGGCGATGCTCTCCTGCGCCAGGTAGGCGTTGATGGTAGTGGCGCCGACGCCGATCAGCACGGCGAAGGAGTGCACGTCCACGCACTCGGCCGAGCGCACGTTGAGGCTGGTGAAGGTGCGCAGCGAGGAGCGCATCAGGTGGGTGTGGATGGCCGCGGTGGCCAGGATCATCGGGATGCCGGCGCGCTCCGGGCCGCTGCCCTCGTCGGTGGCGATGACGTGGGTGCAGCCGGCGCGCACGCCCTCCTCCGCTTCGCGCCGGATGCGCTCCAGGGCGGCGCGCAGGTCGATGTGGTTGCCCTCGATCGGCACGGTGCAGTCGATCACGCAGGCGTTGGCGCCCATGAAGCCGCGCATGGCGGCGAACTCGGCGTTGGACAGCACGGGGCTTTCCAACTGCAGCAGGTCGCACTGCTCGGCGCTCTCGTCCAGCACGTTGCCGAGGTTGCCGAGGCGGGTCTTGAGGGACATGACGCGGGTTTCGCGCAGGCTGTCGATCGGCGGGTTGGTGACCTGGCTGAACGCCTGGCGGAAGTAGTGGTGCAGGCCGCGGTAGCGCTCGGACAGCACGGCGACGGGGGTGTCGTCGCCCATGGAGCCGACCGCCTCGGCGGCGTCCTCCACCATGGGGTGCAGGATCATCTCCAGCTCCTCCAGCGTCATGCCGAC
Source organism: uncultured Acetobacteraceae bacterium (assembly GCA_964247035.1). Lineage (GTDB taxonomy): Bacteria > Pseudomonadota > Alphaproteobacteria > Acetobacterales > Acetobacteraceae > LMUY01. The sequence goes on along the minus strand of CAXTTH010000092.1, from coordinate 1,545 downwards.
GGCGAGCTGGCGGCGGCGCAGCGCCTCGCCGCTGAGCAGGCTGGCCTCCGGCGCGTCGGTCTTGACGATGCTGTCGATGGAGGTGATGCGCCGGGTCCAGGCAGCGTAGTCGTGCCGGGCGGCGAGGAAGTCCTTGATCTCCTCGTCGCCGTAGAACTGCCCGGTGTCGAGATCGACGGCGATGGACTGGCCGGGGCCGACGCGGCCCTTGGCGCGGATGTCGCGCTCGTCGAACTTCACCATGCCGGCTTCGGAGCCGACCACGAGCAGGCCGGTGTGGGTCAGGCTGTAGCGCAGCGGGCGCAGGCCGTTGCGGTCGAGCCCGGCGAGCATCCAGCGGCCGTCGGTGGCGGCGAGGGCGGCCGGGCCGTCCCACGGCTCCATGACGGCGTTGCAGTACAGGAACATGTCCTTGTGCGCCTGCTTCATGGAGGCATCGACGCTGACGGAGGCGGGGATCAGCAGCGCCTTGGCCATCGGCGCGTCCCGCCCGGCGCGGACCAGCAGCTCGAAGGCGGCATCGAGCGCTGCGGTGTCGCTGCTGCCGGCCTGGATGACGGGCTTGATGTCGTCGATGTAGGGGTCGAGCGCCGGGTCGGAGAGGCGGGTCTCGTGGCTGCGCATCCAGTTGACGTTGCCGCTGATGGTGTTGATCTCGCCGTTGTGGGCGAGCATGCGGAACGGCTGCGCCAGCCGCCAGGTTGGGAAGGTGTTGGTCGAGTAGCGCTGGTGGTAGATGGCGAAGCGGCTGACGAAGCGCGTGTCGAGCAGGTCGGGGTAGAAGTCGGTGAGGTTCTCCGCCAGGAACATGCCTTTGTAGATGATCGAGCGGCAGGACAGCGAGCAGATGTACAGCTCGTTGACCTGGGCGGCGATGGCCTGCTTCTCGATGCGGCGGCGGATGACGTAGAGGTCGCGCTCGAAGGCGGCCTCGTCGGCGCCGGTGCTGTTGCGCACCATGATCTGCTCGATCTCGGGGCGGGTGGCGTTGGCCTTCTCGCCGATGCAGCTCACGTCGATCGGCACCTGCCGCCAGCCGTGGATGGTGTGGCCGAAGTTCAGTATCTCGGTCTCGACGATGGTGCGGCAGCGTTCCTGGGCGGCCAGGTCGGTCTTGGGCAGGAACACCTGGCCTACGGCGATGCGCCCGCTGGGCATGGCGTCGCCGCCGCGCTGGATGACCTCGGCGAAGAAGTCCTGCGGGATCTCGATGTGGATGCCGGCGCCGTCGCCGGTCTTGCCGTCCGCGTCCACGGCGCCGCGGTGCCAGACGGCCTTGAGGGCGTCGATGCCGGCCTGCACCAC
>CAXTTH010000092.1:0-230 GCA_964247035.1 uncultured Acetobacteraceae bacterium | reverse complement strand
CACCACGTCCCGCCGGGCGCCGCCGTCCAGCGAGGCGACGAGGCCCACGCCGCAGTTGGCGTGCTCGTCCTCGGGGCGGTAGGTGTCGCGCAGCAGGGCGGCGTTGGCGGTCCAGTCGGCGATGTGGTCCATGTCACAGCTCCACTCGGTTCCAGCTCCCTTTCCCGCCGGCGGGAAAGGGGTGGGTCGGTTCCAGCTCCCTCTCCCGCCTGCGGGAGAGGGTTGGGGTG
>CAXTTH010000091.1:4992-7405 GCA_964247035.1 uncultured Acetobacteraceae bacterium | reverse complement strand
CCGAAGCGCCGCGGGCCAGCAACTCGCGGCTGTACGCCGACCTCAACCCGTTGTCCGAGCTGGATTTCGCCGCCCGCACCGCCATCCTGGCGCAGATCGACGAGTATGCCCGCTCCAAGGACCCGCGGGTGAAGCAGGTCTCGGCCACCATGTACGGCGAGTGGCAGGCGGTGCAGGTGATGCGCGGCGACGGCAGCCGGGTAGCCGACATCCGCCCGCTGGTGCGGCTGAACATCTCCGTCGTGGTGGAGCAGGACGGCCGGCGCGAGACGGGCGGCCACGGCACCGGCGGCCGCTTCGGCTACGCCCGGCTGCTGACGGAGCAGACCTGGCGCGACGGCGTGGACGAGGCGCTGCGCCAGGCGCTGGTCAACCTGGAAAGCCGCCCCGCTCCGGCTGGCGAGATGCCGGTCGTGCTCGGCTCCGGCTGGCCCGGCATCCTGCTGCACGAGGCGGTGGGGCACGGGCTGGAAGGCGACTTCAACCGCAAGAAGACGTCCGCCTTCTCCGGCCTGCTGGGCCAGCGCATCGCCGCACCCGGCGTCACCGTGGTGGATGACGGCACCATGCCGGACCGCCGCGGCAGCCTGACGGTGGACGACGAGGGCACGCCGTCCGGCCGCATGGTGATGATCGAAGACGGCATCCTGCGCGGCTACATCCAGGACCGGCTGAACGCGCGGTTGATGGGCGTGGCCCCCACCGGCAACGGCCGCCGGCAATCCTACGCCCACGCGCCCATGCCGCGCATGACCAACACCGTGATGATGGCCGGCCCGCACGATCCGCAGGAGATGATCCGCTCCGTCAAGCGCGGGCTGTATGCGGTCAACTTCGGCGGCGGCTCGGTCGATATCACCTCCGGCAAGTTCGTGTTCTCCGCCAGCGAGGCCTACCTGATCGAGGATGGCCGGGTCACGTCGCCGGTGAAGGGCGCCACCCTGATCGGCAACGGGCCGGACGCGCTGACCAAGGTGACCATGGTGGGCAACGACCTGGCGCTCGATCCAGGCATCGGCACCTGCGGCAAGAACGGCCAGGGCGTGCCGGTCGGCGTCGGCCAGCCCACCATCAAGCTGTCCGGCATGACCGTGGGCGGCACAGCATGAAAAAGCGGTAAGGCTTGCCGTTCGGATTTGATCCTCGCCTTTGATGTGCGATGGTCCGGCATGTCGATGTTGCGAACTGTGTCATCCTGCGTGCTGGCTGTCGCCCTGGGAGCGGCATCCGTCTCCTCGGCCAAGGCGGGCGAGCCCTGCCCGCCGGGACGCAGCCCGCCGATGGCCGTGCCGGCGACCAAGAAGCGGCTGTCCAGCAACTCCGAGGTCACCATCGTGGCGCTCGGCTCCTCCAGCACCTCCGGCTGGATGGCGACTGCTCCCGCCAGGACCTATCCGGCCCGCTTGCAGGAGGATATGTCGGTCGCCTTCCCTCTCGCCCACATCGCCGTCATCAACCGCGGGGTCGGCGGCCAGGACGCGCTGGAGGAGGTGGCACGGCTGGACAGCGACGTGCTGGCGGTCCGGCCAGACCTGGTGATCTGGCAGGTCGGCGCCAACGGCGCGATGGAGAACTCCGACCCGGCCGTGTTCAGCAAGCTGGTCTCCACCGGCATCGAGCGGCTCAAGTCCCTGGGCATCGACGTGGTGCTGATGGACAACCAGCGTTCCCCGATGATCCTGGCCTCGCCGGAGCATGCGGTGATGGAGCAGACGCTGGCTGAGCTGGCCGTCAAGTACAACGTATCGCTGTTCTCCCGCGGCGCCCTCATGGATGGATGGCAGCGCAACGGCTACGGCTACGGCCATTTCCTGGCCGGCGACAACGTTCACATGAACGACCTCGGCTATCGCTGCGTCGCGGACGCGCTGGCCTTGTCGATCGAGGCGGGGCTGAACCAGGGACAGCCCAAGATGACCATGGCCCACGCCAGCAACTAACCCCAGCGGTTAATCCAGGTAGCGCAGCCCGAACTGGATCCGCCCGCCCTCCGGACCAAGCGTGAAGGCCGCATCGGCGAAGGATGGCGGGCCGAACCGCATCTTGGCGTCGTTCGAGAAGCCGATCCCCTCCTTGGGAATGCCCAGGAAGCTGCGGTCGATCTTCTTGTCGTCATTCTCGTCCTGGTAAGCCTGCGCGGCGTAGGTGCCCGGCGGCACCCCGGCCACGTGGACGGCAACCGCCCCGGGGCTGGCCGGCGCACGCCCGCGATAGCGGCACGTCTCCTGCAAGAAGGTCTGGCGATCACAGATCGCGACCAGCACATGCCCCGCCGAGGAGCGCACCCCCGTCACGACGACGTCCACGCCGCCGGGCTCGGCCCAGGCCGAGGGGGCGAGCAGGGCAAGCGTCGCGCCGGCAAGCTGGAAGCACCGGTTCACTGCGCAGGATAGGCGCGGCCGCGCCACATGGC
>CAXTTH010000091.1:0-4982 GCA_964247035.1 uncultured Acetobacteraceae bacterium | reverse complement strand
CGCCACGCGGCACCCCCGGGTCCCCGGCCCCGTCCCGGCGCGCCCCCCCCACTGGGCGGGGCGGCCGCGCAGGAAGCGGGCCAGCGCCGCCCACTGCACCGCCAGCAGCGCCAGGATGCCGAACGGGTGCAGCACCGCGCTCAGCTCCGGCTGGCGGAAGCGCACGGCGAGCACCAGGCGCAGCCCGATCGACAGCACCAGGGCAGCCATGGCGGCCGTGCTGGGCGCCGTCAGCATCAGCAAGCCCGGCAGCACCTGCCCGCCCCCGAGCAGCACGGTCCACACCAGCAGCGGCAGCGGCCGGGCCATGCCCTCCGTCGCGTTCTTGCCGAGGCCGGACCACAGCTCCGCCGCCGAGGAATACATGCGGCAGGAAGCCAGGTCGGTCGCGTCGAACAGCCCCGTCATCTCGCCCACCCGGCGAAAGGCGCGCGGCAGGGTGATGCCGTCGTGCAGGGAGGCGCGGATGGCGCCATGCCCCCCAGCCCGCTCGTAGGCGGCCCGGCGCGCGATGAACAACTGGCCGCACCCCGCCCCCAGGCCCACGGCCGAGAGCCGCCGCATCAGGCCCATGGGCAGGAAGCCGAGCAGCAGGAAATGGATCAGCGGCAGCAGCAACTGCTCCGACCAGGTGCGGACGACCTGATGCGGGAAGCCGCTGCCCAGGCCGACCTTGGTGCGTTCCATGAACCCGGCCATCCGCGCCAGCGCGTCGGGCGCCAGCCGCACGTCCGCGTCGGTGAACACCAGCAGGCCGTGCTGCGCGGCTGCGGCCAGCACGGCGCAGGCGTGCTGCTTGCCGGACCAGCCCTGGGGCAGCGCCGGGCCGCCGATCACGCGCAGCCGCGGGTCGTCGATCCCGGCCAGGATCGCGGCCGTCCGGTCGGTGGAGCCGTCATCCAGCACCAGCAGCTCGAACGGCACGCCGGTGCTGGCGAGCACGGCCGCGACGGCCTCGCCGATGTTGGCTTCTTCGTTGCGGGCAGGAATTAGCACGGAGATGGGTTCGGGCGCCGCGGCCGGCGCCGGGGCGCGGAACCCTCGCAGGTTCAGCAGCGCCAGCAGGCAAGGGCCAGCGGCCAGCAGGAGGGCGATCAGGCCGAGCGCGTTCAAAGCTTGCCCTCGTGGCTGGCGTCGAACCGCTGCCCCGAGGCCGTGGCCCGCAGCCAGCGCCAGGAATCATACAGCCCGCCTATCCCGGCGCCACCGCGCACCAGGGGCTGGAACAGGGCGGGGTCACGGGTCATCGACTCGGCGGCGAGGGAATCCATGGTGGCAGCCAACGCAGCTTCCAGGCGCTGCGTCCAATCGGTGACACTGCCGCCGGAGTGGTGCAACGGCTGGCCGAACCGCAGCAGGGCCTCTGGCTGGCTCTCGTTCCAGAACGAGTATTCCAGGGCCAGCGGCAGGATGACGGCGCCCGGCACCCGGCGGGCCAGGTGCGCCAGGCCAGGGCGCAGGCGGACCGGGCGGCTGCGGCAGTCGTTGAAGCCGCCCTCGGCCGTGACCCACAGCATGGTGGACGGGGTTTCCAGCACGGCAAGCGAGGTGCGCAGGAACTGCGCCGCGCCGCGCTTGTCGTCCTGCGCCACGCCGAACACGCCCATGCGCTCGAGCACGCCATACTTGCCGAGCGCCGCCGCATCCATCGGGCCATACCCGGCGCGCCCGCGGAACAGCATGTCGCAGAGCAGGATGTAGATCGCCGGGTCCCACCAGGAGGGATGGTTGGAATAGACGATCAGCGGCTGCCCGGCGGCGGAGTGCGGCAGGCCGGCGCGGGACATGCGGACGGCGTGCAGCCGGCGGCCGACATACCAGCGGAGATAGGCCGCAAACAGCCGGAACAGCCGTTCCGACCGGCGGGCCATGATGGCGTTCGCGTCAAGCATGGCCGTGCTTGCCCTGACCCGGCCCCTCCCGCAAGCGGGAGAGAGGCGGCTTCAGGCGCGGCGTCAGGCGCTCAGGGGAGCCGCGTTGGAAGCGCGGTCCCGATCCAGGCTGTCGGCGGCGATCCAGCCGGACATCAGCACCATCGGCATGCCCGGCCCGGGGTGGGCTGCGCCACCCGCCAGGTAGAGCCCGGCCAGGTCCCGCGAGCGGTTGCCGGGCTTGAACGCGCCGAAGAACCGGCCGTGGCTGGCCAGGCCATAGATCGCCCCGTTCAAAACCCGGTAACGCTCGTGGATGTCCGCGGGGGTGAGGGTGCGTTCGACCACGATGCGGCTTTCCAGGTCGGGCATCCCGGCGCAGCGGGCCAGCTTGTCCAGGATTACCTTGCGGTACTTGGGCAGCATTTCCGTCCAGTCATGGTGCGGGCGGAGGTAAGGGGTATGGACCAGCACGTAGAGCGACTCGCCCCCGGGGGGAGCCACGCCGGGTTCGGTGCGGGAGGGGGCTGCGATGTAGCAGGTCGGGTCCGGCGCCGGCTCACCCTTGTTGTAGATCCAATCGAACTCCTCCTCCGGGTCTTTGGAGAAGACGAAGCCGTGATGGGCCAGGTGGTCGTAGGCCTTGTCCAAGCCAAGATAGAGCACGACGCCGGAGCAGGCCGGGTCCCGCTTCCAGCGCTTGGCGAAGCTGGCAGCCGGCTTGCCGCCGACCAGCTCCTGGTAGGTCCGCACGCTGTCCATGTTGGACACCACGTTGGACACCGGCACCGTCTCGCCCGCCTCCGTCTCAACGGCGCTGACCACCCCGCGGTCGGACACGATGCGGCGGATGCCGGTCGAGAGCCGCATCTCGACGCCCAGCTCCTCCGCCAGCTTGGCCAGCGCCACCGGCACGGCGCGGGTGCCGCCCATGGGATACCAGATGCCGCCGTCGGTCTGCATGTGCCCGATGGAGCACAGCACGGCCGGCGAGTTGTACGGCGAGGACCCGACATACTGCACGAAATGGTCCAGCATCTGCGACACGCGCGGGTCGGACACCCTCTTGCGTATCTGGCCGGCGACCGTGCTGCCCATGCGCAGGCTCAGCACGTCCTTCAGCGTGGCGAGGTCCATGTTCTTCTTGAGGTCCATCGTGTCGCGGATGTCCTCGACCGAGCGCCAGAAGAAGAACTTCTGGCTGACGTCATGCAGCCCTTCGCTCATGCGCAGGAAATCGCGGTAGCCTTGCGACTGGCCGGGGCTGTAGGCGTCCAGGTTGGCCGCCATCCGCTCGGTGTCCTCGGTCAGGTCCAGCCGGGAGCCGTCGTCGAAGAAGCAGCGCCATTGCGGGTCGAGCCGGCGCAGGTCCATCGCCTGGTCCAGGTCGCGGCCAGCCTCGGCGAAGATGCGGCGCAGCACGGCGGGCACGGTCAGGATGGTGGGTCCCATGTCGAACCGGTAGCCGCCCTGCTCGAACTCCGCCGCCTTGCCGCCCACCCAGTCGTTCTTCTCGAACAGCACCACCCGGTGGCCGCGCGCCGCCAGGGTGCATGCCGCCGCCAGGCCGCCCAGGCCGCCGCCGATGACGCCGACCGGGTCCATCTTGCTCATACCGTCTCCGCGAGGGCGGGTTCATACTCGGGCGCCGCCATCAGCGACGGCGCCCAGTGCGGCTGCAGCCCGAGGTCGTCGGCCAGCAGCCGGCTGGTGATGCGCGCGCTCTCGAAGATCACCGGCAGGCCGCTGCCGGGATGGGTGCCGCCGCCGACCAGGTACACGCCGTCCAGGTCCTCGAAGCGGTTGCGCGGGCGGAAATGCAGCATCTGCTGCAACGAGTGCGCGAGGTTGAAGGTGGCGCCGCGATACACGTCGAGATCGGCCTCCCAATCGGTGGGCGTCGTCATCTTCTCGAACACGATCCGCCTCTCGATGTCGTGGATGCCGAGCTTCTCCAGCCGCTTCAGCGTGGCGGCCCGGTAGCCGGCGCGTTCGGCCTCCCAATCGATGCCGGCGCCCACGCGGTTGCCCACCGGGACCAGCACGTACAACGTGGAGTAGCCGCGCGGCGCCATGGCCGGGTCGGTGACGCAGACGTTCTGCACGTAGAGCGACGGCTCGCCGGGGGGCACCAGCCCTTCTTCGATGTCGCGCACGTTCTGCCGGTAGTTCTCGGACAGGTAGATCGTGTGATGCGACAGGTCCGGCAGGGTGCCCTCGATGCCGAGATACAGCATGAAAGTGGAGCAGGAGTATTTCTTGGTCGCCAGCTTGCGGTCCGTCCAGCGGCGGCGCAGCCGGTCCGGCACCAGGGTGGTCATGGCCTGCGCGAAATCCGCGTTGATGACCAGCGCATCGAACCGCTCGGCACCTTCCGCGGTGCGCACGCCGGTGGCGCGGCGGCCCTCGAACAGGATTTCCTGCACCGGCTCGCCCAGGCGGACCTTTACGCCCATGTCGCGGGCGATGCGCTCCATCGCCGTCATCACCGCGCCGCAGCCGCCGCGCGGGTGGAACACGCCGAACTCGTATTCCATGAACGACAGGATGGTGAACAGGCTGGGGCAGCGGAACGGCGACATGCCCAGGTACTTCGACTGGAATGAGAACGCCAGCCGCACCCGCTCGTCACTGAAATAGCTGGCCAGGTCGGTGTCCACCGTCCGGTGCGGCCGCATCAGCTTGAGCGACTTGAGCAGGTCCTTGCGGAACAGGTCGCGCGGGCCGTTGAACGGCATCTCCAGGATCGGCTTGAAGGCAGCGAGCTTGGCGCGGTTGTCCGCCATGAAGCGCGGCAGGGCGGCGGCGTCCGCGGGGGCCAGGCGCGCCACTTCCTGCGCCAGCCGGGCCATGTCGCCGGTGGCCTGGATCTCGCCGCCCGCCTCGAAGATGAGGTGGTACTGCGGGTCGAGCCGGATCAGCTCCACCTCACGGTCGAGGTCCCGGCCGCAGGCGGCGAAGATGTCCGCCAGCACGCGGGGATAGAGGAAGAAGGTCGGCCCCATGTCGAAGCGGAACGTGCCGACATCGGTGGGGGCTTCGATGGTGGCGGACCGGCCGCCGACCTTGCCGTGCCGCTCGAGGATGGTGACGTCCGCCCCCGCTTGGGCC
>CAXTTH010000090.1:0-7415 GCA_964247035.1 uncultured Acetobacteraceae bacterium | reverse complement strand
GGGCTCCGGGTTGGGGGGTGTCGGCCTCGCAACCACACCCTCTCAGCCCAGCCCCAGAGGGACAACCTCCATAGCAGCGACAGCTAGGCAACTCCGGCGGCGACGATCCGGAGTTTTGCCTTACCTGGCGCGGGGACCGGCCTCATCCAGCAATTCGATCTGGTCGAGCCCACTTCGCCGTCGAATGATGATCTTCTGGCTCGCGACCGCAAGCATATTGCTGGACAGCGAATCCCGGCAATGCGCCGCTCTCCAGCCCGGATGGCTGAACAGGCTGGCGGAGGCATGCTGCGCTGCCATATCGTACGGCATGCCCGACGGCCTCTCGACACTCACGCTCTCCCTGCACCCTTCCATTGCCAGCATCGACCCGGCGGAGTGGGACGCTTGCGCCGGGGATGACAACCCCTTTGTCAGCCACGCTTTCCTGTCCGCGGTGGAGGATAGCGGGTCCGCCGGGCCGCGCACCGGCTGGCTGCCGCAGCACGCAGCCTTGCGGGATGCGACGGGCGCCTTGCTGGCGGCTGCGCCGATGTACGCCAAGTCCAACAGCTACGGCGAATACGTGTTCGACCACGGCTGGGCCAACGCCTACGAGCAGGCGGGCGGCGACTACTATCCTAAGCTGCAAGTGGCAGTGCCGTTCTCCCCCGTGCCGGGCCCGCGCCTGTTATGCCGCCCCGGCTTGCCACCCGAGGCGCTGGGCGAGGCACTGGTGCAGGCGTGCTCGCAGCTCAAGCTTTCGGGCGTGCACGCCACCTTCTGCACGGAAGCAGAGTGGGACGCGCTGGGACGCGCCGGCTGGCTGCAGCGCCTGGGTACGCAGTTCCACTGGGAAAACGCTGGTTACGGCAGCTTCGACGACTTCCTGGGCGCGCTCTCGTCGCGCAAGCGCAAGGTGCTGCGGCGGGAGCGGCGGGACGCCAACGCCGCTGGCCTGGTGTTCCGCACCCTGCGCGGGCCGGAGATCGGCAAGCGCGAGTGGGATGCGTTCTACAAGTTTTATCAGTCTACCGTGGACCGCAAATGGGGCAGCGCTTACCTCACCCGCAAGTTCTTCCCTCTGCTGGGCGAGCGGCTTGGCGAGCGGGTGGTGCTGATGCTCGCCGAGCGGGATGGCGACCCGGTGGCCGGCGCGCTTAACCTGCTGGGGCGGGATGCGCTGTACGGCCGCAACTGGGGCTGCCGCGGCGATTTCCCTTTTCTGCATTTCGAGCTTTGCTACTACCGCGCCATCGACTTCGCGATCGAGCACGGCGTCAGCCGCGTGGAGGCCGGCGCGCAAGGCCAGCACAAGATCCAGCGCGGCTACCTTCCCCGGCTGACCTACTCGGCGCACTGGCTAAGCCATACCGGGCTGAGCCGCGCCGTGGCGGACTTCCTGAAGCACGAGCGTGCCGGGGTGGTGGCCGGCATGGCCGAGCTGGAGGCCGAGTACTCACCCTACCGCAAAGGTGGCGAGGACCCGGCGTAGCCCAGCTCGGCGGTTCGTGTCAGCTCATACAGCGTCAAGTTGGTCTTCTGCCCGCGCGAGTAGTTGAAGCCGTGCAGCGTTGCGATGGCGCGGGGCTGCAGGCCCAGCTTTTCCGCTGCACCCTGGAAAGAGGCTTCATCGCTTTCCGACACGGCAGCGCTGGCGGCCCGACCGGACGCGAGCGCTGCCGCAGCGTCCGCTCCGTAATGGCACATGATCGTCGCAGTCCCAGCCAGGAACATGAGGCTCGGTTCACGGAAACCAGCCGAGGCCATCGGCTCATCTGCCAATCCGGCAGCTTCCAGTTCGTGCTCGATCTGTGGCGCGATCCAGAGCGGACGAGCTTGCGGCAGCTCCCAGCCCACCAGGGCGGCGGTGAACAACGGCATGGCGGCCAACGCCACGGCGGGACGGCGAGGCTGCAGCGCAAGCCAGCCTACAACGCTTGCCGCCAGGAACGTGGGCACGCCAAGTAGTGGGCTGGCCAGAACGAAGGATGGCAGCGCTGCGGGTATGATCGCCAGCGCCAACGCCGCTGCTGCGGTTAGTCCCGGGGCAGCCCAGCGACTCCACCAGCCTAGCGGCACTCCCGTCCACAGCCAGGCGGCCAACAGGAACAGTGCCGGATAAAGCGGCAGCGTGTAGTGCGGCAGCTTGGTGGGAGCGATCTCGAAAACCAGCCAAGCAGGCGCCGCCCAGGCCAGCAGGAAGCGGATGGCCGGCTCCTGCCGCCGTCGCCAACAGCCCGGCAGCCCGGCCAGGACAGGCAGGGTCGCAGGAAATGCCAGCACTGGCAGCATCAGCAGGTGGAGGCCTGGCGGCGCGCCGTGCGCGTTGTCGCCGCCGACCAGCTTGCGGCCAAGGTCACCACCCACCGCATCAGCGAAAAACGCCCCGTGCGTGGCCAAGCCGATCGTGACAAACCAAGGCAGCACCATCGCCAGCATGAGCAGTGCGCCCGAGGCCGGGCGCAAAGCCAGCAACCAGCGAGCGCGGCGGTCCGCAACCACCAAGGCAGCCACCGCCAGGCCGGCCACCATGGGGGTGATCGGGCCTTTGAGCAGGACGCCGACAGCCATCGCCACCCAGAACACGGCCGCACGCCCTCGGCCGATCGGTTGACCAAGATATGCTTGGCCCAGCACCGCCATCGCCACCGTGGTGGCGCCCAGCAGGGCTGCATCCGTTTTGGCCAGGTGGATTTCCGTCACCAGGATCACGCTGGCCGCCAGCATGCCTGCCGCCAGCAGGGCGGCCCGGCGGCCGTTCAAGCTGCGGTCCACGCTGCGGCCCGCTTCATAGGTGACCAGCACCGCCAGCAAGCCTCCTGCCACCGAAGGCAGCCGGTAGGGCCAGATCGGATTCTCGGCCGTCAAGTGCAGCGCGCGGGCCGCTGCCGCGAACGGCGCCTGCATCCAATGAATGCCGATCGGCTTGCGGTTGCGCGGTTCGCTGCCGTTCATGATGTGGATATAGTCGCCGGTTTCGAGCATCTGCTTGCTGGCCTGCGCGAACCGGCTCTCGTCGCGGTCCGTGGCGGGCAGGGTGAACAGCCCGGGCAGCCAGAGCAGAAGGCAGAAGGCGATCAGCAGCGCCCGTGGCCGCTCCGTGTCGAGCAGATGCATGGCTTGCGCTCTAGCACGCAGGCCCGATCCGCGCCATGAAGCGGCCCCTCATGCAATCTCACCCCGTCCAGCTGTTACCTGGCCAGCTTTCCCCGACCCAGCCCGATCCGACCAGGGACGGCGCCTTCGACTTGCTGCAGGCCGTGCTGTCCCGGCATCGCCCGCTGGAGGAGGCGCTGGACGCCCTTCCTGCGGCAGAGGCGCGGGACCGAGCGGCGGCGCACCGGTTGGCGGCGGCAGTGCTGCGGCGCGCTGGGTCGCTGGACGCGGTGCTGGAGCCGTTTCTCCGCCGCGCGCCGCCCGACGCAGTGCGGCATATCCTGCGGCTGGGCCCGGCGGGCCTGCTGCTGCTGCACACGCCGGCCCATGCCGCCGTCGCGACCGCCGTCGCCTTGGCCCGGTTGCGCGGGCTCGCGCCGTTTACCGGGCTGGTGAACGCGGTGCTGCGCCGGGTCGCGGCGGAGGGCGCTGCGGTGCTGGCCGAGCTGGACGGCCCACGGCTGGATACGCCCGCCTGGCTTTGGGCGAGCTGGGGGCATGAGGCCCGCGCCATCGCGGTCGGGCATGGCACGGAAGCCTCGCTGGACCTGACGGTGCGAGGCGAACTGCCGCCAGGCGGCGCGCGGTTGCCGACCGGCACGGTACGCTACCCGGCCGGCACCAGGGTCATGGACCTGCCTGGCTACGACACCGGAGCGTTCTGGGTGCAGGACGTCGCTGCAGCCCTGCCCGCCAGCTTGTTGGCGGCCCGACCCGGCGAGCGAGTGGCCGATCTCTGCGCCGCCCCCGGCGGCAAGGCCGCACAATTGGCTGCCGCTGGCGCGGAGGTTTTCGCACTGGACCGCGACCCTCACCGCATCGCCCGGCTGCGGGAGAACCTGGCCCGGCTGCGGCTCCCCGCCACCATCGTGCTGGCGGACGCGACGGCCTGGCAGCCGCCGGCCCCGCTGGACGCGGTGCTGCTGGACGCGCCGTGCAGCGCTACCGGCACCATCCGGCGACACCCGGACATCCTTCACCTCAAGCGCCCGTCAGACGTGGCAGCGCTGGTGGGGCAGCAGCGTGCGCTGCTGACGGCCGCCGCCGCCCTGCTGCGCCCAGGGGGGCGGCTGGTCTATGCCGTGTGCTCGCTGCAGCCAGAGGAAGGGCCGGGCGCATTGCCCACCGCATTCGCCGCAGGCCTGCGCCTGGACCCGTTCACCCCGGCGGAGCTGGCGACCATGCCGGAGGCACGCACTGGAGATGGCTGCTTGCGCACCCACCCTGGCCTTTGGCCGGAGCGGGGAGGCATGGACGGGTTCTTCGCCGCGCGCCTGGTGCGTCCTTGACCGTTCGCTTGTGCTGGCTGCGACGCGCGCACTAGAACCGTCTTCAATGCCCAACCCCCTCGTGATTGCCCCTAGCCTGCTTGCCGCCGACTTCGGCCGCCTGCGCGACGAAGCGGTCGCCGTCCAGCACGCCGGGGCCGACTGGCTGCATCTGGACGTCATGGATGGCCATTTCGTGCCTAACCTCAGCTTTGGCCCGGCCGTGCTCACCGCGCTGCGGCCGTATGTGCAGCTGCCGTTCGACGTCCATCTGATGATCGCCCCCGCTGACCCCTACATCGCCGCGTTCGCGCAAGCCGGAGCGAACCATATCGCCATCCACGCCGAGGCTGGGCCGCACTTGCATCGCTCGCTGCAGATGGTGCGCTCTTTGGGGGTGTCGGCAGGGGTGGCGATCAACCCGGCCACGCCGGCCATCGCGGTCGCTGAAGTGCTGGACTTGGTGGACGCGATCCTGGTGATGACGGTCAACCCGGGCTTTGGCGGGCAGGCGTTCATTACGTCCATCCTGCCTAAGGTACGCACGCTGCGACAGATGGCGGACGCTACCGGGCGATCCATACGCATCACCGCCGATGGCGGGGTGACGACAAAAACCGCGCCGCTGCTGATTGCCGCCGGATGCGATACGCTGGTCGGCGGCACGTCCGTGTTCGGCGCCGCCGACTATGCGGCCGCCATCGCCAGCTTGCGCGCCGCACCTTGATGGCCGGCTGGATGCGGGACGCGCGGCGAATGGTGGCTATGCTGCCGAGCTTGCGCATGGCCCGCGTTCCGGACGGTCCCACCCTGCCCGTACGAGATCTCTGGCCCGGTGACCCGGCGCGCGGCGCGCGGCTGTTGAAAGGCGAGATGGAGTCCGCCGGCGGCGTGCTGGCGCTGCAGCCCGGCGCCTGGGGGGATAGCATGGCTTCCCCAGCGCTGCTGGCGACGGCGCACAGCTTTCATTGGCTGAGGGATTTGCGGGCTCTTGGCACGGATGCAGCGCGGGCGCGGGCGCGGGCGTTGCTGGCCGATTGGTTGACCATCCCCGCAGATGCGCTCGCCCGTCGTCCGGACGTGGCAGGCGCGCGCCTTGCCGCCTGGCTCGGACATTACGACTTCTTTGCTGCGTCGGCAGACGACGCATTTCGCCAGCGCATGATGGCCCGGCTGGTGGCCGATGCCCGCGCCTTGGCCGCGGACCTGCCCGCGGAGCAGCTGGACGCCCGCGCGCTGACGGCGCTGAAAGGCCTGATCGCTGCCGCCGTGGCGCTGCCGGATCAAGCGGCCTTCCTGACCCGTGCCCTGCGCTTCCTGCCACAGGAGCTGGCCCGCCAAGTGCTGCCAGATGGTTGCCATGCCGAGCGCAGCCCCGCCGTTCAGTTGACGGCGTTGCAGGATCTGGTCGAGATCCGCGCCTTGTTGCAGGCGGCGCAGGCGCAGCCGCCCGCTGCCCTCGCCAGCGCGATTGAGCGTATGGGCCCGGCGCTGCGGGCCATGCGCTGCGGCGACGGCGGGCTGGCGCTGTTCAATGGCAGCAAGGAAGAGCAGCCTGCCCTGGTGGAGCAGGTGCTGGCCCAGGCCGGGCGTACCGGGCGCTTGCCGGTCAGTCTGGCCGAGGGTGGCTTCCAGCGGCTGCAGGCGGGGCGGACGGTGCTGCTGGTGGATTGTGGCCGCCCGCCGCCGCACGGGGTGGACCGCATGGCGCATGCCGGCGCCTTGTCATTCGAGATGTCAGTCGGGCGGGAACGAGTGATCGTGAACTGCGGTGCCGCCCCTGCTGCCGGCCAACAGTGGCGCGATGCGTGCCGCGCCACCGCTGCGCATTCCACTCTTGTCATCGCGGACACCAACTCCGCCGAACTAAGACCGGATGGCCTGGGCCGGCAGCCGGAAAAGGTTGAGGCGCAGCGCCAGGAGGCTAACGGCGCCCATTGGCTGGAAGCAAGCCATGATGGCTACCGCAAGCCTTTCGGCGCACTGCACCGTCGCCGGCTGTATCTTGCCGAGAGCGGCGAAGATGTCCGAGGTGAAGATGGGGTCGAGGCGACCAGCCCGCAGCCGTACACCTTGCGCTTCCACCTTCACCCGGCTGTCAGCGCCAACCTGCAGCAGGATGGTGAAGCGGTGCTGATGCGTTTGGCTTCCGGCAGCGGTTGGCGGCTGCGGGCAGAAGGCGCGCGCATGACGCTGGAGGAGAGCATCTACTTAGGTGGCCTGGAGCCCAAGCGCAGTGAGCAAGTGGTGCTCACCGGGCATGCAGACGGCCCACAACAAGTGAAGTGGGCGATCTCCAAGGTGGGCTGACCAGCTTAGAGTCGGGGTGTCCTGAGCGGATCCTGGGGCGTCTGGAGCGGGGAGACGTTCGGAGCGGGATTGGCCGAGTTGGCGCTTCCGGAAACGCCACTGGTCACACCCAGCGGCACACGATTCACCGCGCTGTTACCCAGGGCCACATGCCTGGCGCGCGCTGCCCGGCGTGGATGGTGAACAGGTCTGGCGAACACAGCCCCTTGGGCGAGGAGAAGGCAGGCCACGGTGATCAGTGACAAGCGAGACATGACGTGCTCCCGTCCGGCGGGAATCGTTCCCGCGCACATCACTGTAACGTTCCAGTCCAGTGAACGTTGCAGAGACTCTCCAACAAGCGCTTTACAAATCGCCCGCACCTGGGTTGCCAGCACGCCCGCCATCAATCGCCTGCCGGCCATTTGCGCGCCGGGCACTGACCTGCTTTTTGGTGCCTTTCGCCGTCTGGCCACATGCCAGACCAGTTCTGAGACAGATGCGTGCCAGTGGCTGAGGCCGATCTCGGCTCAACTAAGATGGCCACCCCATGGTCAGCTCCATTGCCCTGGACGCCATAGGAGCTGGGGGCTTGATGGGCTTTATTCCCTTCCACGACTGGGTCATGGCAAGGACAGATGGCTACACTGTTTTTTTGAGCACGTTTGCTCTGTTGAAACCCTAGCTGGTTTTTGCAAGCGGCATGAGGTTGTGGGTGAG
>CAXTTH010000089.1:0-7483 GCA_964247035.1 uncultured Acetobacteraceae bacterium | reverse complement strand
CGTCGCGGGCGCCGCCGCCGTGGGCCTGCACCCGCGGGGGGGGGGCATGCCGGCGGGGGGCGGGGGGGGCGAGGCTGCCGGTTTCGCGGGCGGCCTGCATGGCCGCCTTCCATCCGGCGTAGAGCGCGTTGGACTTCGGCGCGGCGCCGAGATAGGCGACGGCCTGCGCGATGGCCAGGTCGCCTTCCGGGCTGCCGAGCCGCTCGTAGGCCTGCCAGGCGGCCAGCGCGTGGGCCAGGGCCTGCGGGTCGGCCAGGCCCACGTCCTCGGAGGCGAACCGCACCAGGCGGCGGGCGATGTATCGCAGGTCCTCGCCGCCGGCGACCATGCGGGCGAACCAGTACAGGCCAGCGTCCGGGTCCGAGCCGCGCAGGGACTTATGCAGGGCGGAGATGAGGTTGTGATGCTCGTCGCGGTCCTTGTCGTAGAGCGCCGCGCGCTTGGCGAGCAGGGCGGAGAGGGCCGCCGGGTCGAGCGGGGGCGTGCCGGGGGGCAGGGCTTGCAGCTGCTCGGCCATGTTCAGCAGGTATCGCCCGTCGCCGTCCGCCATGGCGCGCAGGGTGGCGCGGGCCTCCGGCGTGAGCGGCAGAGGGGCGTCCGCCTCGGCGCGGGCCAGCAGATGGTCCAGTGCGGCATCGTCCAGGCGGCGCAGCACCAGCACCTGGCAGCGGGACAGCAGCGCGCCGTTGAGGGCGAAGGAGGGGTTCTCGGTGCTGGCGCCCACCAGCACCACGGTGCCGTCCTCCACCACGGGGAGGAAGCCGTCCTGCTGCGCGCGGTTGAAGCGGTGGATCTCGTCCACGAACAGCAGGGTGGACTGGCCGGCGGCGCGGCGGCGGCGGGCGTCCTCGAAGGCGCGCTTGAGGTCCGCCACGCCGGAGAACACCGCCGAGAGCTGGGTGAAGCGCAACCCGGCGGCGGTGGCGAGCAGGCGGGCGATGGTGGTCTTGCCGACGCCGGGCGGGCCCCAGAAGATCAGCGACGCCAGCGAGCCGCGCGCCAGCATCCGGGTGATGGTGCCGTCCGGGCCGAGCAGGTGGCCCTGCCCCACCACGTCGGCCAGCGCCTGGGGGCGGAGGCGGTCGGCCAGCGGGCCGTCCTCCGGGGTAGCGGCTTCGTCGGGCGCGAAGAGATCGGGCGTGGCGGCCATCAGGACACCGCGGCGGTGCAGGACGGGCCGGGGCGGATGTCGGTCGTGGCGCGCCCCTTGTCGTCCTGCAAGGCGAACAGCACGTCGCCCAGCGTCACCGCGGCCAGGCTGGCGCCGGCATAGCCGGTGAGCACGCCGCCGTTGTCGATCGGGTGGGTAGACACGCTGCCGTCGCTTTCCCGCCGCAGCAGCCGGCCGCACAGGGTGAAGCCAATGGAGGGCTGGACGGGCAGGTTGGCCTGCAACTGGTCGTTCGGGCGCGCCGGGTCCACGTGCAGGGTGCCTGCCGCCACACCGTCGAAATACACGGTGATGGTCTCTTCCTGCTGCCCGGCGCCCAGATGGTCGGCCACCGTCACGGTGGCGAGCTGCGGCGCCTGGGCCTGGCAAGATGCCGCCGGCAGCATGAGAGCGAGCAGGACGCCGGCCAGGAACGCAGCATGGCCGGCCCGTGCCATGCCGTTAGGCTGCTTGCTCCGCAGCCAGGTCAGGCCGGGGGCCGCTGTCCTGGCCTTTGGCTGCCGGGTCGCGCTCGACCAGCTCGATCACCGCCATGTCGGCCGCATCGCCGTAGCGCATGCCGGCGCGCAGCACGCGGGTGTAGCCGCCGGGGCGGGCCTTGTAGCGGGTGGCCAGGCCGTCGAACAGCTTGGCGACGATCTTCTCGTCCTGCAGCTGCGACAGGGCCTGCCGCCGTGCGTGCAAGCCGCCACGCTTGCCGAGGGTGATCAGCTTCTCCGCCACCGGCCGCAGCTCCTTGGCCTTGGAGACGGTGGTGGTGATCTGCTCGTGCTTCAGCAATGCCACCGCCATGTTGCGGAACATGGCGAAGCGGTGGCTCGTGGTGACGCCGAGCTTTCGGCCGGCCACTCCGTGACGCATGGAGGTATATCCTTAAAAGGGCTCGTCGAGACGCTTGGCGAGGTCTTCGATGTTCTCCGGCGGCCAGCCGGCGACGGTCATCCCGAGGGTGAGGCCCATGTTGGTGAGCACCTCCTTGATCTCGTTCAGCGACTTGCGGCCGAAGTTCGGCGTGCGCAGCATCTCCTGCTCGGATTTCTGCACCAGGTCGCCGATGTAGACGATGTTGTCGTTCTTCAGGCAGTTCGCCGAGCGCACCGACAGCTCCAGCTCGTCGACCTTGCGCAGCAGGTTGCGGTTGAACGGCAGGTCGTCGCGAAGCTCCTCGGAGCGGAGCTGCTGCGGCTCGTCGAAGTTGATGAACAGCTGCAACTGGTCCTGCAGGATGCGGGCGGCGAGCGCCACGGCATCCTCGGGCGTGACCGCGCCGTTGGTCTCGACCGAGAGCAGCAGCTTGTCGTAGTTGGTCAGGTTGCCGACGCGGGTGGGCTCCACGCGGTAGGACACCCGGCGCACCGGCGAGTAGATGCTGTCCACGGGAATCAGCCCGATCGGCGCGTCCTCGGGGCGGTTGGCGCTGGCGGCCTCGTAGCCCTTGCCGAGATTGACGGTGAACTCCATGCCGAGCTTGATGCCGTCGTCCAGGGTGCAGAGCACCAGGTCGGGGTTCATGATCTCGATGTCGTGGCCGGCCTGGATCTGCCCGGCCTTGACCTCGCCGGGGCCGGTGGCGGTCAGCACCATGCGCTTCGGGCCTTCGCCGTGCATGCGCAGGGCCAGTTGCTTGACGTTGAGCACGATGTCCGTCACGTCCTCGCGCACGCCGGGTATGGTGCTGAACTCGTGCAGCACGCCGTCGATCTGCACGGCGGTGACGGCCGCTCCTTGCAGGGACGACAGCAGGATGCGGCGGATGGCGTTGCCCAGGGTCATGCCGAAGCCGCGCTCCAGCGGCTCGGCGACCACCAGGGCGGTGCGCGCCGGGTCGGACCCGGACTCGAACTCGAGCTTCTCCGGCTTGATGAGGGACTGCCAGTTGCGCTGGATGACGGAGGTGTCGTATCGCATGACGATTCGGACGCTGCCTTGCCGCGGCGTCCGCCTTTCAAATGGTGCAGGCGGCTGCTAGACGCGGCGGCGCTTGCGGGGCCGGCACCCGTTGTGCGGGATGGGCGTGAGGTCACGGATCTGGGTGATCGAGAAGCCCACGGTCTGCAAGGCGCGCAGGGCGCTCTCGCGGCCTGAGCCGGGGCCGTTCACCTCGATTTCCAGCGTCTCCATGCCGTGCTCGCGGGCCTTCTTGCCGGCGTCCTCGGCCGCGACCTGCGCCGCGTACGGCGTGGACTTACGGCTGCCCTTGAAGCCCTGCATGCCGGCGGACGACCAGGCGATGGTATTGCCCTGCGCGTCCGTGATGGTGATCATGGTGTTGTTGAACGTGGCGTTCACGTGGGCCACGCCGGAGATGATGTTCTTGCGCTCCTTGCGGCGGGGACGCGCGAGGGCTTTCGCCATGGGATAATCCTGTCTTCGTACGAGAGCAGCGAGGCGGGAGGCTACTTGGTGACCTTCTTCTTGCCGGCGATCGCCACGGCCTTGCCCTTGCGGGTGCGGGCGTTGGTGTGGGTGCGCTGACCGCGCACCGGCAAGCCGCGGCGATGGCGCAGGCCGCGGTAGCAGCCCAGGTCCATCAGCCGCTTGATATTCATCGCCACCTCGCGGCGCAGGTCGCCCTCGACGCGGAAGTCGCGGTCGATCAGCTCGCGGATGCGGAGCACCTCCTCGTCCGAGAGCTGGTTGACCCGGCGGTCGTCGGGGATGCTGAGCTTGGCGCAGATGTCGGCCGCCTTGGTCGGGCCGATGCCGTAGATGTAACGCAGGCTAACCGTGACCCGCTTGTTGGTCGGGATGTTCACACCGGCAATACGCGCCACGTTGATACTCCTGATCGGCCCTCGGCACGAATCTCGTGCGCAACGCCGGGTCTGCCAATACGATGGGGGCGCGAACGCTGCCGTTCCGCCTGGATCGTGGGTTATAAGCGGGATGCCCCAGGAGTCAACGCAGCGCGTTCACATCTGCGTGGGCTTGCTTGGCCGGAAGCGCTTGCAGCACGGCGGCGATCGCACCTGACACGTCGTCCATCCCTGCCATGCCGTCCAACGTGTGCAAGCGTCCCGTGGCGCGGTAATGCGGCAGGATGGGCAGGGTCTGCCGGTTATAGACGGCCAGCCGCTCGCGGATGGTGTCGCGGTTGTCGTCCGGGCGGCGGATGAACTCGGTCGAGCCGCAGACGTCGCACACGCCGGCCGTGGCGAGCGGCTTGAACACGTCGTGGTATCCCGTGCCGCAGCGGGCGCAGGTGAACCGGCCGCCGATGCGTTCGACCAGCGCGGCCTCGTCCACTCGCAGCTCGATCACCGCATCCAGGTGCAGGGACAGCTCGGCGAGCATCCGATCCAGCGCCTCGGCCTGGGCAATGGTGCGGGGGAAGCCGTCCAGGATGAAGCCGCGGGCGCAGTCCGGCTGGCGGACGCGGTGGGCCAGCATGGCGATGATGATGTCGTCGGAGACCAAGGCGCCGGACGCCATGACCTTGGCGGCACGCAGGCCGGTGTCGGTCTTGGCGGCGACCTCCGCGCGCAGCATGTCCCCGGTGGAGATTTGCGCGATGCCGTGAGCCTCTTGCAGCCGCTTGGCCTGGGTGCCCTTGCCGGCGCCGGGGGGGCCGAGCAGGATCAGCTTCATCGCGCCCGCCCCTTCACCCGCGACTTGCGCATCAGCCCCTCGTATTGGTGGGCCAGGAGGTGCGACTGCACCTGCGTCACGGTATCCATGGTGACGGAGACGATGATCATCAGGCTGGTGCCGCCGAAGTAGAAAGGCACGTTGTAGTTCGCGATCAGGATTTCCGGCAGCAGGCACACGACGCAGAGGTACAGCGCGCCGATCGTGGTCAGCCGGGTCAGGATGCGGTCGAAGTAGTCGGCAGTATTGGCGCCGGGGCGGATGCCGGGGATGAAGCCGCCATACTTCTTGAGGTTGTCCGCGGTCTCCTGCGGGTTGAACACGACGGCCGTGTAGAAGTACGAGAAGAAGACGATCATGCCAGCATACATGGCGAGGTAAAGCGGCTGCCCGTGCGCGAGCTGGGCCGACAGCCAGCCCAGCACCGAGTTCGGGTCGCTGCGGCCGAACCCGGCGATGGTGGCGGGGATCAGCAGGATGGACGAGGCGAAGATCGGCGGGATCACCCCGGCGGTGTTCACCTTCAGCGGCATGTGGGTCGAGTCGCCGCCGAACATGCGCTGCCCGACCTGGCGCTTGGGGTACTGCACCACGATGCGCCGCTGCGCCCGTTCCATGAACACGATGAAGGCGATCACCGCCACCGCGATCACCGCGAAGGCCAGGATGAAGATCGGCGACAGCGCGCCGGTGCGGCCCAGCTCGAGCAGGGTGACGATGGCGTGGGGCAGGTTGGCGACGATGCCGGCGAAGATGATGAGGCTGGTGCCGTTGCCGACGCCGCGGGCGGTGATCTGCTCGCCGAGCCACATCAGGAACATCGTGCCGCCGGTCAGCGTGATGACGCAGGAGACACGGAAGAACCCGCCCGGGTCCAGCACGGCGCCGAGCCCGGCGCGGTCATGGAACGCCTCCAGCCCGACGGCGATGCCGTAGGACTGGAACACGGCGATCACCACCGTCAGATAGCGGGTGTACTGGTTGAGCTTCTTGCGGCCGCTCTCGCCCTCCTTCTTGAGGGTCTCCAGCGTCGGGATGGCGGCGGACATCAGCTGGATGATGATCGAGGCGCTGATGTAGGGCATGATGGTCAGCGCGAAGACGGTCATGCGGCTGAGATTGCCGCCGCTGAACATGTCGAACATGCCGAGCACGCCGGCGCCCTGCTCCGCCATCGCCTGGCCCATCACCTGGGCATCGATCCCGGGCACGGGCACGTAGCTGCCGACGCGATAGACCACCAGGGCGGCCAGGGTGAACCCGATGCGCGCCTTCAGCTCGGTCGCCTTGCCGAAAGCGCCCAGGCTCATGCTGCCAGCCATCTGCTCGGCGGCCGAGGCCATGCGTTTATCCCTTTGCTTGAAGGCTAGTGTGCCGTGGAGATGGTTCGGCTTGCAAGCCTCGGGGCGCTGCCCCGAACCCCGCCAGAGGACGGGGCCCTCTGGACACCTGGGATGGGGTTTAGGCGGCGGCTTGCTTGGTGGTCACTGTGCCGCCAGCCGCTTCCACGGCGGCCTTGGCCGAAGCGGAGGCTCCGGAGACCGTGACGGTGATCGCCTTGCTGATCGTGCCGCGGCCGAGCAGCCGGACTCCTTCGACCTTGGCCAGCCGCACCAGCCCCGCCTTCTCCAGCGCTGCCTCGTCGATGGCGCCGGCCTGCAGCCTGCCGCTGTCCAGCGCCTTCTCGATCGACCCCAGGTTCACCGGGGCGAATGCCTTGCGGAAGATGTTGGTGAAGCCGCGCTTCGGCAGCCGCCGGTAGATCGGCAACTGGCCGCCCTCGAAGCCGTTGAGCGCCACGCCCTCGCGCGCCTTCTGGCCCTTGACGCCCTTGCCGGAGGTCTTGCCCTTGCCGGAGCCGATGCCGCGGCCACGGCGCTTGAACTTCAGCCGGGACCCGGGATTGTCCCGCAACTCGTTCAGCTTCACGACAATTCCTCCACCCGCACCAGGTGATGCACCTTGCGGATCATGCCCCGCACCGCCGGGGTGTCCTCCAGCGTGCGGACCTTGCGAATCTTGTTCAGGCCGAGCCCGATCAGCGTCTCGACCTGGCCCGGCTTGCGGCCGAGGCCGGACGCTACCTGGATGACCCGGACCTGCTTCTTCACTTCATCCGACATCGGCTACAGCCTCCGTCTCGCCGGACTCTGGCGCGTCGCGCTTGCCCAGGATGTCGCTCACCTTCTTGCCGCGGCGGCTCGCCACCGAACGCGGGCTGGCCGCCCGGGTCAGGCCGGCGAACGTCGCCTTGACCATGTTGTGCGGGTTGCGGCTGCCCAGCGACTTGGCGACGATGTCGCCGATGCCGAGCGCCTCGAACACGGCGCGCAGCGGGCCGCCGGCGATGATGCCGGTGCCGGCCTCGGCGGCACGCAGGATGACGTGCCCGGCACCGTACTCGCCGTGCACGTCGTGGTGCAAGGTGCGGCCTTCCTTCATCGGGACGCGGATCATGGTCTTCTTGGCCCGCTCAGTCGCCTTGCGAATGGCCTCGGGCACCTCGCGCGCCTTGCCGGCACCGTAGCCGACGCGGCCTTTCTGGTCGCCCACCACCACCAAGGCGGCGAACGCGAAGCGCCGGCCGCCCTTCACCACCTTCGCCACGCGGTTGATGGTCACCAGCTTGTCGATCAGGTCGTCGCCGCCATCGCGGTCGCGCTCGCGTCCGCCGCGGCCGCCGTCCCGGGAATCCCGTGCCATCGCTCAGCCCCTCAGAATGCC
>CAXTTH010000088.1:5837-7508 GCA_964247035.1 uncultured Acetobacteraceae bacterium | reverse complement strand
GGCCCGGCCTCCGCCAGCGTGACCGGCAGCATGTTCATGCGCGGCGAGCCGATGAAGCCGGCGACGAACAGGTTTTTCGGACGGTGGTACAGGTCCAGCGGCGAGCCCACCTGCTCCACCACGCCGGCTTGCAGCACCACGATCTTGTCGGCCATCGTCATGGCCTCGACCTGGTCGTGCGTCACGTAGATCATGGTGGCCTTGAGGTCCTGGTGCAGCCGCAGCAGCTCCACCCGGGTCTGGCCGCGCAGGGCGGCGTCCAGGTTGGACAGCGGCTCGTCGAACAGGAACACCTTGGGCTGGCGCACGATGGCGCGGCCGATGGCGACGCGCTGGCGCTGGCCGCCGGAGAGGTCCTTGGGGCGGCGCTCCAGGTAGGGTTCCAACTGCAGGATGCGCGCGGCCTCCCGCACCTTGAGGTCCCGCTCGGCGCGGGGCACGCGGGCCAGGCGCAGGGCGAAGCCCATGTTCTGCGCCACCGTCATATGCGGGTAGAGCGCGTAGGACTGGAACACCATCGCCAGGCCGCGGTCGGCGGGGCGCATCTCGTTCACCCGCTTGCCGTCGATCTGCAGGTCCCCGGCGGTGATCTCCTCCAGGCCGGCGATCATGCGCAGCAGGGTCGATTTGCCGCAGCCGGAGGGGCCGACGAACACCACGAACTCGCGGTCCGCGATGTCCAGGTCGATGCCCTTGATGACGTCAACGGCGCCGTAGCTCTTGCGCAGGTTGCGCAGGGTCAGCGTGGCCATGATGTTTCCTATTTCACCGCGCCGAAGGTCAACCCGCGCACCAACTGGCGCTGGCTGAACCAGCCGAACACGAGGATGGGCGCCACCGCCATGGTGGACGCGGCCGAGAGCTTGGCGAAGAACAGGCCCTCGGGGCTGGAGAACGAGGCGATGAACGCGGTGAGCGGGGCGGCACTCGACGAGGTGAGGTTCAAGCTCCAGAACGCCTCGTTCCAGCACAGGATCAATGACAGGAGGCCGGTGGAGGCGATGCCGGGCAGGGTGAGCGGCACCAGCAGGTACCACAGCTCGCTGGCGGTGTTGGCGCCGTCCATGCGGCCGGCCTCCAGGATGTCGATCGGCACCTCCTTGTAGAAGGTGAACAGCATCCAGACCACGATCGGCAGGTTGCTCAGCGCGTAGAGCACCACCAGCGCGCTGCGGGTGTCCAGCAGCCCGGCGCTGCGGCACAGCAGGTAGATCGGCACCAGCACGCCCACCGGGGGCAGCATCTTGGTGGAGAGCATCCACAGCAGGGTGCCGCGGGTGCGCTTGGTGGGGAAGAACGCCATCGAGTAGGCGGCGGGAACGGCCAGCGCCAGCGCCAGCACGGTGCCGCCGACGGACACGGCGACGCTGTTGAACGCGAAGCTGAGGTAGTCCGCCCTGGCCAGCACCTCGCGGTAGGAGTCGAGGGTGGGGGAGAAGAACAGGCCGGGCGTGATGGCCGCCACCTCCTGCTTGAAGCTGGTCAGCGCCATCCAGGCGATCGGGAAGAACAGCAGCAGGGCGACGGACCAGCCTACGACCGTGGCGAGGGTTTGCTGGAGGAGGGTGGCGCGCATTCTAGGAAGCCAAGGCCGGGGCGCTGCCCCCGGCCCCCCCCCCCGCGGGGGGCGGCCGGCGGCCGGGTGGGGGGGGGGGGGGGGGGGGGGGGGGG
>CAXTTH010000088.1:0-5827 GCA_964247035.1 uncultured Acetobacteraceae bacterium | reverse complement strand
GGGCACGAACCGCCGCTGGGCGACGCACCCGCCTACGCCCGTGGCGCGGGTTGGCTGGTGGCGGGGGGCGCGCATTCTCGGTGAGCAAGGTCGGGGCGCTGCCCCGAACCCCGCCAGAGGACGGGGCCCTCTGGACACCTTTGCATGGAGGGGTGCTGGGCAGAGCCCTGTAGGGCTGGTGGTTGGAGCTTTGCACTTGGCTAGACTTCGAGCCGGCGCGCGATGCTGCGCACCAGGAAGAACGCCACGATATTGGCCAGCACGATCGCCACCACGCCGCCGGCCGACGCGCCGCCCACGTCGTATTGCAGCAGCGCCTTGGCGTAGATCAGGAAGGCGAGGTTGGTGGTGGCGTTGCCGGGTCCGCCGGCGGTGGTGACGAAGATCTCGGCGAACACCGTCAGCAGGAAGATGGTCTCGATCATCACCACCACGCTGATCGCGCGCGACAGATGCGGCAGGGTGATGAAGACGAACTGCGCCACCACGCCGGCGCCGTCCATGCGCGCGGCCTCGCGCTGTTCGTGGCTGAGGGACTGCACCGCGGTCAGCAGGATCAGCAGGGCGAAGGGCAGCCACTCCCATGAGACGATGCCGATGACGGAGGCCAGCGGGAACTGCGCGAACCAGTCGACCGGCTCGGCGCCGATGAAGCGGGCCACCGCGCTCAGCACGCCGTAGATCGGGTGCATCAGCAGGTTCTTCCAGATCAGCGCGCTGACCGTGGGCATGATGAAGAACGGCGAGATCGCCAGCACGCGGGCGATGTTGCGGCCGGGGAAGTCCTGGTCGAACAACACGGCCAGCAGCGTGCCGAGGCCCACGGTGATGACCAGCACGGACCCGAGCAGCAGCAGCGTGTTGCGCAGCGAGACCCAGAAGTCCGGTTCCGTCACCAGGAATCGGTAGTTCTCGAACCCGGCGAATCCGGCAGTCTCCGGGCTGATCAGGTTGTAGTACTGGAACGAGAACCAGAGCGTCAGCACCAGCGGCACGATCATCCAGGCCAGCAGCACCAGCACCGAAGGCACGACCAGCCACGACCCGGAGCGGGCCTTGGCGGCGGAAGCCGCCGCAGCGCCGCCGGTAAGGGCCGTGGCTGACACGCTACTTCTTCGGGTAGCCGGCCTGGGACATCGTGCGCTCGGTGGACGCCTCGGCGGTCTTCAGCGCCTCGTCGACCGTGCTCTGCCCGGTGAGCGTGGCGGCCATGGTCTGGCCGACCTGGGTGCCGATGCCCTGGAACTCCGGGATGGCGACGAACTGCGCGCCGGTGTACGGCCGCTGGTGCTCCGTCTGCCCTTGCGAGTTGGAGATGGCGATGGCGTTCTGCACGAAGGAGGCGAAGGGGGCGACCTTCTGGTAGTCGGGGTTGTCATAGGTGGACTGCCGGGTGCCCGGCGGCACCGAAACCCAGCCGTTCTGCTTGGCGACCAGCTGGATGTAGTCCTTGGAGGTGGCCCAGGTCACGAAGGCCTTGGCCGCGTCGGCCTGCTTGGTGGAGGCGGGGATGCCGAGGTTCCAGCTCCACAGCCAGGTGGGGCCGCCCTTGAAGCTGCCGGTCGGCATGGGCGCGAAGCCCACCTTGTCGGCCACCTGGGACTGCTTGGTGTCGAACAGCAGGCCGCCGGCGACCGTGGCGTCGATCCACATGCCGCAATGGCCGCTGCTGAACAGCGCCAGGTTCTCGTTGAAGCCGTTGGAGGTGGCGCCGGGCGGGCCGTCGGCCTTCAGGATGTCGTCGTAGTAGCTGATGGCGGTCTTCCAGGCGGGGGTGTTGATGGTGGGGCGCCACTTCTCGTCGAACCACTGGCCGCCCTCGGCGTCCACCAGGGAGGTGAGATAGGCCATGTTCTCGCCCCAGCCGGGCTTGCCGCGCAGGCACATGCCGTAGACCTGGTTCGGCTTGTCGGTGATCTTGTCGGCGTACTCGCGGATCTGCGCGTAGGTCGGCGCGTCCGGCATGGTGATGCCGGCCTTCTGGAACAGGTCCTTGCGGTAGTACGTCATGGCGCTCTCGGCGTAGAACGGCAGGCCGTACAGCTTGCCGTTGTAGGTGAGGCCGTCGCGCACCGGCTTGAGCAGGTCATTCACGTCGTAGGCGGCCGGGGTGTCCATCGGCAGCAGCCAGCCCTGCTTGGCCCAGATCGGCACCTCGTAGTTGCCGATGGTCAGCACGTCGAACTGGCCGGCCTTGGTGGCGATGTCGGTGGTGACGCGCTGGCGCAGCACGTTCTCCTCCAGCACCACCCATTTCAGGTGAATGTCCGGGTGCTGCTGCTCGAACTGGGCGGACAGCTTCTGCATCACCACCATGTCGCCGTTGTTGACGGTGGCGATGGTGATGGTGGCGTCGGCCCGGGCGGCGCTTGCAGCCGCCAGCGAAAGGGCGGCGGTCGCAGCGGCCAGGCGCAGGCCGTGGAGATGGCGGGGCAAAGGCGGTCCTCCCGAGAGTGCCGCGCTGTTTGGGCGGCGTGTTGCCAAGACCCTCTCATTCCCGTGTGGACCCGTCAACGGGCATTCGACGCAGGCGCGCGCCGGGCTAGGCTGCCGCCATGCTGGATTCGGCCAACGCCTTCCTTACCCCGAGCTTCCTGCGGTCCGAGTGGGACACCGAATACAAGAAATGGCGAGGCTCGCCCGCCGAAGCCGCGCTGGAGGAGCGGCTGCGGCGCTGGGCGGCGCGCGCCAGCCTCAAGGAGACGGGCGCCGAGCCGGCCTTCATCGAGCAGTTCTTCCAGGCCACCTGGGGCTACGTCCAGCCGGGCCAGCCGGGCGCCGAGGCCGGCTACACGCTCAGCCCGCAATTTCCCGTGCCCGGCGCAGGCGCGGGCGGCGGCACTGGACGGGCAGACCTCGCCGCGGGCTATTTCGACGGCCATCCCGACGGCGGCATCCCACAGGTGCTATGCGAGTACAAGGACATAGGCTCGGCCCTGGACGCGCCGCAGAAGCGCAAGGGCAACGCCCGCTCCCCCGTGCGCCAGGCGCTCGACTACCTCAGCCAGGCCCGCCGCGGAACCATGGGCAGCGAGCCTGTGCTGCCGACCTGGGCCGTGGTCAGCGACATGAACGAGTTCCGCCTCTACTGGTACGACCGCGGCGACCGCCAGCACATAGGCTTCGTCATCACCCCGCGCACGCTGTTCGACGGGCCGGGCCTGCTGGCGCAAACGGAGGCGGCGCGCTTCGACCGCTTCCTGTTCGGCAAGCTGTTCCACAGCGCCACGCTGCTGACCCGCGGCGGCGACTGCGTGCTGCTCGCCTTGATCCGCCAGCGCCGGTTCCGCGACCGCGAGATCGAGGAAGGCTTCTACAAGGAATACCGCGCCCTGCGTGACCGGCTCTACACCGAGCTGCTCACCCATAACGGCGAGGGCACCCGACGCTTCCCCGGCACGCGCGGCCGGCTGGTGCGGCTGGCGCAGAAGATCCTGGACCGGCTGCTGTTCGTGTTCTTTTGCGAGGACATGGGCCAGCAGCTCGCCTTCCCGCCCAAGCTGCTGCAAGCCTTCCTGGTCAGCCGCGCCAACGATCCGTACTACGACCCCCGCGCCACGACCATCTGGCAAGACCTGCTGCGGCTGTTCCGCGCCATGGACGACGGCACGGCATTCGGCGGCAAGGCCATCCACCGCTTCAACGGCGGCCTGTTCGCCCCCGACCCGGCGCTGGAAGCGCTCGACGTGCCCAACAGCCTGTTCTGCCAGGCCGGCCAGGGCCAGAACGAGGCCAGCATCGCCGCCCACAGGCTGACGGTGCTGTATCTCTGCGCCACCTACAACTACGCCGCCGACCTGGGCGAGGGCGGCGCGCGGGAAGGCCAGCGCAGCCTCGGGCTGTACAGCCTGGGCCGCATCTTCGAGCAGAGCATCACCGAGCTGGAAATCCTGGAGGCGGAGGCGGATGGCCGCCCCTCCGTCAACAAGGCCAGCCAGCGCAAGCGGGACGGCGTGTACTACACCCCGGAATGGGTGGTGGAGCTGGTGGTGGACGGCGCGCTCCGCCCGGCGTTCGACGCCATGAAGCGCGCCGCCGGCTGGCCCGCCGACCAAGCCGACCCGGCGGTGGACGCCATCGACGCCTACCTTGCCCGCCTCGGCCAGTTCGCCGTGCTGGACCCGGCCTGCGGCTCGGGCGCGTTCCTCATCACGGCGCTGCGGGTGCTGGCGAAGGAGTGGCAGGACGTGCGCGCCCTGCGCGCCCGGGCGGCAGGACGGCCGGCCGAAGAGGAGACCGAGGCCGGGCTGACGGCCCGGCTGCTGCGCGAGTGCATCTTCGGCGTGGACATCAACCCGGCCTCCGTCGAGATCGCCCAACTGGCGCTCTGGCTGCACACCGCGCGTAGCGACCAGCCGCTCTCCTCGCTCGACGCCACGGTGCGCTGCGGCAACAGCCTCGTCACCGGGGCGTTCTACCGCGGCGTGCAGCTCGAGCTGGACCAGGAGCAGCAGGAGCGCATCAACGCGTTCGACTGGCGCGCGGCCTTCCCCGCGGTGGCGGCGCGCGGCGGGTTCGACGCCGTGGTGGGCAACCCGCCCTACGTCAAGCTGCAGAACTTCCGCCCGGCCTACCCGGAGCTGGCCGACTACCTCGTGCGCGGCCGACCCGGCGTGACCTCGCCGCCCTACGCCAGCACGCGGACCGGCAATTTCGACCTCTATCTGCCGTTCATCGAGCAGGGCCTCGCCATGCTGAACCCGGACGGCTGGCTGGGCTACATCGCGCCGTCGCTGTGGGCGGTGAACCAGTACGGCGCCGGGCTACGGGCGGCGGTGGCGGGCGGGCGAAACCTCCGCCGCTGGCTGGACTTCAAGAGCTTCCAGGTGTTCGAGGAGGCGACGACCTACACGGCGCTGCAATTCTTCAGCCGGGCGCCGGGGACGGAGATCAGCGTTGCGCAAGCCCCGCGCGGCGTGGTGGCACCGGATGCGTGGGCCGAGGCCGGGCGGCTTGCGTGGGGGCAGCAGGCGTTCGGCGACCGTTGGCTGCTGCTGGGCGGCGAGGAACGCGCGCTGGTGGACCGCCTGGCCGCCACCTGCCGTCGGCTGGACGACCCGGCGCTGACAAAAGCCATCTTCGTCGGCATTCAGACCAGCGCGGATGATATCTACCTGCTTAAGCGTCTCGGCCCCGGGCGCTACATGTGCGCGCCGCCAGGCAATCCGAAGCCGGTGCCCTACGAGGTCAGGATTGAGGACGCGGTGATGCGCCCGCTTTTGTCCGGAGCAGAAGCCAAACGGTATCAGAGGCCACAAACGGACATATCCGTTTTGTTTCCTTACCGGGCGGGTTTGGGTGGCATGGAACTGATCCCACCAGATGAGTTCTGCACCTCGTACCCGAAAGCCTGGGATTATCTATGCTCGAACAAACCCGTTTTAAAAACGAGGGAGGCTAAACGGGACAGAAACGGAGTGATAACCGGACCAGTCTTTGACGAAATGTGGTATCGGTATGTCTATGCGAAAAACCTCGACAAGCAGCATCTTCCAAAGCTCGTAGCGCCACGACTTACCGCTCGCTTAGGCTGCACCTTCGACGAGGCAGGGGATTGCTGCCTAGACAACGTGGACGTAGGGGGCATTCTCGCAGCCGAGGGTGAAAACCTTTGGTTCATTATGGGAATCCTAAACGCTCCCGTAGCGAACTGGGTGTTCCAGCGCATCTCCAAGCCGTTCCGCGGCAACTATCTTTCCGCCAACAAGCAGTTCATCGCCCCCCTGCCCGTGCCGCAAGCGGATGCAGCCCAGCGCGCCGCCATCGCCGCCCAAGCGCAAGCCTTGCAAGCGCTGCACACCGCCCGCCGCGGCGTGCTGGCCCGCAT
>CAXTTH010000087.1:6468-7591 GCA_964247035.1 uncultured Acetobacteraceae bacterium | reverse complement strand
GGTTCTTGTAGGCCAGCGCGGCCTCGACCTTCTGGTGCAGGATCTTCTCGTCCAGCACGTCGGCCACCCGGACGCCGACGCTGGCGACCTTGTCCTCGTAGGCCGGGCCGATGCCGCGCCCGGTGGTGCCGATGCGGCGGTCGCCCCGCGCCGCCTCCCGCGCCCGGTCCAGGGCTGCGTGCAGCGGCAGGATCAGCGCCGCGTTGTCGGCGATGCGCAGGTTGGCCGGGGACACCTCGAGGCCCTGCGCCCGCACCCGGTCTATCTCCGCCAGCAGCGCCACCGGGTCGATCACCACGCCGTTGCCGATCACCCCCAGCTTGCCGCGCACCAGGCCGGAGGGCAGCAGGCTCAGCTTGTAAACCTGGTTGCCGACCACCAACGTGTGCCCGGCGTTGTGGCCGCCCTGGAAGCGCAC
This sequence comes from uncultured Acetobacteraceae bacterium, assembly GCA_964247035.1. GTDB lineage: Bacteria > Pseudomonadota > Alphaproteobacteria > Acetobacterales > Acetobacteraceae > LMUY01. The sequence continues at coordinate 7,173 of CAXTTH010000087.1, read as the reverse complement.
GACGATATCTGCCCGGCTGGCAAGCCAGTCCACCACCTTGCCTTTGCCTTCGTCGCCCCACTGGGCGCCGATCACCGTCACGTTCGCCATGCTTCAGCCCTTCAGAGTGCGACGGCGGCCCCGCCGCGGAGGATGTGCGTGCAGCGCAGGCGGGCCGCCTCCGCCGCCGGGTCGTCCACCGGGTCGAGTGCGGCGACAGTGGCGTAGCCTTCCGCGCGCAACCGGGCGGCGGTCCCGTGATCGTGGCCCACCGGCACGAACAGCCGCGGCCGGGGAAAGGGGGCCGTGCAGGCGCGCAGGATGGCGTCCGGGTACAGCGTCAGCCCCGTCGCCGGCTCGCCCTCCCCGCAGAGGTAGCGGCCGCCGCGGCCGAGCGCCTCGTGCCGACCCGGCACGTACACGCCGATGCAGACGCCGCTGTGATAGGGCAGGTCGCGGAACTCCAGCGGGTCGATGGTCAGGCGGATGGAGGGCGCACGGGCCTCGATCGTCCGCACCGTATCGGCTAGGCGCTGGCACAGCTCGGCCGAGCGCGGCGGCAGCGCCAAGGCCTCCAGCCGCCCCAATGCCGGACCGGCCAACCCTGCCGTGAGCAGCAGCGCGCTCAGCATCTCCGCCGCCGGCCCGCCATGCTGCCGGACAGAGGCCACATCCTTGCGGTCGAGCGCGCGCAGCAACGCCTGCCGGGCCGGCCCGGTGATCGCG
>CAXTTH010000087.1:0-6458 GCA_964247035.1 uncultured Acetobacteraceae bacterium | reverse complement strand
AGCTCGATCCCGGCCTGCGCCACCTGCCGGTCCGGCGCGATCTGGCTGCCGCGCGCGGGCAGGCACTGCCCGGCATAGCTCAGCCGCAGCGGACGCGGCGCGCCGGACAGCCGGGTGGTGGCGATGCGGGCCACCTGCGGCGTCATGTCGGCCCGCACCCCCATCATGCGGTGCGAGTCCGGGTCCATCAGCCGGAAGATCTGGTCTGCCGTCGCGGCGCCTGACCCGGCGAGCAGCCCATCCTCGAACTCGATCAGCGGCGGCTTGATCCGCTCGTAGCCATGGGCGGCAAAGGCGGCCATCACCGTCTCGACCGCCAGCGCCTCGGTGTCCGCATCCGGCGGCAGCAAGTCCCGCAGCCCGGCGGGCAGCAGGGCGGGGTTGGCCAGCGCGTCGGGAAGGGTGTCGGGCATTGCCGGGCGTTATGCCATCACGGATGGGCGGACAGAAGCATGCGCCCAATCGAGCCAGGGCAGCAGCGCCTCGATGTCCGCCGTCTCGACCGTGGCGCCGCCCCAGATGCGCAGGCCCGGCGGCGCGTCGCGGTAGCTGGCGATGTCGAACGCCACCCCCTCCGCGTCCAGCAGGGCGGCGACCTGCCTGCCCACCGCGGCGCGCAGGCAGATGGCGGTGGGGGAGCGGTGCGCCGGGTGCGCGGCCAGGAACGACGCCCAGGGCGAGCGCGCCTGCCAGGCCGCCACCGCGGCGAGGTTCGCCTCCGCCCGGCGGATCAGCCCCGGCAGGCCGCCCTGCCGCTCCGCCCAGGCCAGCCCGTCCAGCGCGTCCGCCACGCAGAGCATGGAGGGCGTGTTGATCGTCTCGCCGCGGAACAGGCCCGGCGTGATGCGGAAGATCTTGGGCATCGGCCAGGCGGGGGCTTGCTGCTCCAGCCGGGCCAGCGCGCGCGGGGAGAGCGCCAGCATGCCGTGCGCCGCCTCGCCGCCCAGCGCCTTCTGCCAGGACCAGGTGACGACATCGAGCCGGTCCCACGGCAGGTCCATGGCGAAAGCGGCGGAGGTGGCGTCGCAGATGACGAGTCCGTCGCCGCGCCGCAGCCACGGCCCGTCCAGCAGGCGCACGCCCGAGGTGGTGCCGTTCCAGGCGAGCACGACGTCATGCGCCGGGTCGATGGCGTCCAGGTCCGGCAGGACGCCGTACTCGGCTTGGAGGATGCGGGCGTCGGGCAGGCGGAGCTGTTCCGTGATGTCGGCGGCCCAGAGGGCGGAGAAGCTCTCGAACGCCAGCACATCCACCGGGCGGGGGCCGAGCAGCGACCACATCGCCATCTCGACGGCCCCGGTGTCGGAGGCGGGGACGATGCCGAGCCGCCACGCTGGCGGCATCCCGAGCAGGCCGGCGGAGCGGTCGATGACCTCGGCCAGCAGCGCCTTGGCCGCGGGCGCGCGGTGGCTGCGGCCGAGCATGGCGGTGTCGAGCGCCGCCGCGCTCCAGCCCGGGCGCTTGGCGCAGGGGCCGGATGAGAAGCAGGGATTGGCAGGGCGGCAGCTGGGCTTGGTCATGGGCGGCTCGCTCGGGAAGCGATGGAGCTTAGCCGAGAGGGCAGGGTTCTGGAATGCTTGGCGACCGAGGTGACCCCAGCCCGTCAGCGGCAACCAAGCACAGGTGGCTTGGATGCGCTGCTTTCGTGATATGTTTGGTTTAGGAGTCACTGCATGGACGACGACAAGTTGTTGGAAGTTCTCAATCGGCTGGAGCAAGGGCAGGACCGGCTTGAGCAGGGGCAGCAGGAGCACAGGCGGGAGATGCTGGATTTCCGCGTCGCGGTCATGGCCAAGTTTGAGCGCCTGGAGGACAGGGTGGAGGGACTATCGGCCGGCTTGTCGCAGAACGTGGAGCAGGTGGGCAGCATCCTGGACCAACTGACCGCACGCGAAGCCCAACTCGCCATGCTGCAAGATGCCATTCGCTCCGGGATCAATGCCGAGAGCATACAGGTCCGCACCGTGCAGAAGACCCTGACAAGCATGAACAGCATGGTCCTGACGTTGCAGTCGCAGCTGGCCAGCCTTGCCCAGCGATTGGACGAGATGCAGCATCCAACGCACGGGCCTGCTTCGGGTCTGTAGCCGATCCAACCAACCGCAATCGGCGCACCTCAAGGAATGCCGTTGGCGCCGATGGTGGGGAATGCCGGTTGTTACTTAACGAATTGCCTTGAAGCCAGCCAGTTAGCCCGGTCAAGCTAGCCTGATGAAAGCGACATGCATGGCCTGCGCTCTCACCCTGCTGGGGGCATCGAGCGCGCTTGCGGGGGAGGTCGGCTTCTCGGTCATCGCCGTGCCCGATTTGCCCGGCGAGCCTTTGCAGGTCGGCATCTGGTATCCGACCGAAGCGGCGGCCTCGGATCAGCCTTTGGGCCTGTTCAGCCAACACGTCGCCCCGGACGCGCCCATCGAGGGCGAGCAGCACGGCTTGATCATCATGTCGCACGGCGCCGGCGGGTCGCTCAGCAGCCACTACGACACCGCGCTGGCGCTGGCGCACGCCGGGTTCGTCGTTGCCGCGATGACCCACACCGGCGACAACTACCGGGACCAAAGCCGCGCGGCTGACCTGCCCGCAAGGCCACGTGCCCTCCATGCCGTTATCGGCGCCATGCTTGCGGACTGGCCCGGACACGCCACGCTCGACCCGGAACGGGTCGGCGTGTTTGGCTTCTCGTCCGGCGGCTTCACGGCGCTGGTCGCCATCGGCGGCGCGCCTGACCTCTCCATGATCGGGCCTTACTGCGCTGCCCATCCACAGACCTACGTTTGCGAAGTGGCGAGGACGCATCCTGCCCCGGCTCAGTCCATCCCGTCCGACTGGATTGCCGACCCGCGCATCAGGGCGGCCGTGATCGCAGCGCCCGCGCTCGGCTTCGCGTTCGCGCCTTCAGGCCTGGCGGCGGTCCGCATCCCCATCCAGCTCTGGCGCGCGGCCGACGACCGCGTCCTGCCCTCGCCCGACTACGCGGAGGCCGTCAAGGACGCATTGCCGCGGCCTCCCGAGTATCACGTCGTCGCCGGAGCCGACCATTTCGACTTCCTGGCGCCGTGCAGCCAAGCCTTGGCGGCAGTGGCGCCGGGCATCTGCCAGGAACATGGTGACTTCGACCGGTCTGCCTTCCACCAGGCCTTCAATGCCAACGTCGTAGGTTTCCTCCAGCAGGCTTTGAGGTAGTCGCCCTCACCCCACCATGATCGCGTTGCGCAGCGCCAAAGGGTCCACCACCCGGCTCAGCGGCTCGAAGCTGCTGCCGGTGCCGCGGATCACCACGGTGCCGAAGCCGAAGGCGCGCGCCGTCAGGCCCTGCAGCACGTCGACCGTCTCGATCTTGCTGACGTTCATCTCCATGGTGCGGCGGCGCAGCCAGCCGGTCTTGTAGATGACCCGGCGGTCTGTCACCGCGATCTCGGTCGTCGCACGGCGGATCGCGGCCGACAGCAGGCCGCACAGCGCCAGCACGGCCGCCAGCAGGGCGGCGAACGCCAGCGGCGGCGCGTCGTCGCCAGCCATGGCAGAGGCGGCCAGCAGCAGCGCGACGCTCCCGGCGAGAAGGCCGAGGCCCGGCCCATAAACCACCCAATGCAGCCGGCCCTGGAACAGCACCTGCTCATCCGGCCGCAGCACCTTGGCCAGGTAGGCCATCATGTGGGCGTCCGCCTGGGACGGGGGCCTGGCAGGCTGCCAGGCGATGGCTCACGCCGCCCCTGCGTGCACGGGCTTTGCGCGCGGGCCTCAGGTGTTGCTGCAAGCAGGGCATTCGACATGCGCAGCAAGCCGGCATGCAGGTTGTTGCCGCCTTTTGCCCTGCGCTCGATGCGGACTACGCCGATGGCGGCCTGGCCATGTGCTGGGCCAGCGCGATGGTGCAGCGGATCGTGCGCGCGATGCTGTCGGAAGCCATGGCGGTGTCTGTGGCGGTCCCGCCCTCGGCGACTGCCCGCTGGCGAACGCGGCGAGCAACCCGCGCGTTCATGTCGATCAGGTCGTGCAACGTGTCACGGTAGTACTGCGCGTCCCTGGCCCGTTGAGCTTCTGCATCGGTCAGGTCGGCGACGAGCTTCAGGAATGGCATGAATGGAACAAAGCATAAACCACAGACGATCTGCAAGGCCGCAAAGGCTGCTCCGGAATCTGGCGGCCTCGGGCCAGCTCAAGACGCTCGGCCCGCCGGTCATCCCAGGGATGCCGGCGGGGCAGGGCCTGCATCAGGCGCGGCGGCGGCGCACCAGCAAGGCGGCTCCGGCGAGGGCAGCCGCCAGCACCGGCAGCGTCGCCGGCTCCGGCACGGGAGTGAAGACGGCGATGCAGCCGCTGGGGCAGAACGTGTCCGGGTTGGCCGCCGTGGACGCATCGAACGGGACGAACACCTCGCTGGACAGCGGGTCCACCGCCACGGAGTGGATGTTGTAGGACGCCGGCAGGTCCTGCGTGACCAGGCCGGTGCCCACGTCGAAGATGCCGAGCACCGAGCCGCCCGTCGCAAAGCGGTTCGCCTCGAAGGCAAGGTTCGTGGCCGGGTCGTAGCTCAGCTCGTCGCCGCCGCTGATCGTGGGCACCACCGTGATCGACCCTTTGCCGGCCGGGTTGAGCACCAGGGACTGGGTGCTGGGATTGCTGCAGCCGATCAGCACGGCGCCGCCCGGCCCCTGCGCCGCGCCGGTCGGGTTGCAGCTGCCGGACGCCAGGCCGAGCGCGTTGAAGTCGTAGGTGTGAAGGATGTTCCCCGTCTTGGGGTCGATCTCCAGGACGCCGCCCGCATCCGTGGCCGCCGCGGTCAATGCCGGCACCGCGACGAAGAAGGTGCCCGTCGCCGTGTTGAACAGCGTCGCTTCCACCCCGTTGCCCGCCACGTTCGGCGTGCCGTTGGTCCCGTTCAGCACGAGCGACTTGATGACGGCGTTGGTGGCGTTGTCGATCAGCGTCAGGTAGCCGGGGTTGGAGACGTTGTTGGCGGCCAGGATGGTGTTCGCGGTCGGCGAGTAAGTTACGCTGTCGACACGGTCCTGCGGCGTCGGGGTGCCCGCCACCGCGGTCGAGACGGTGCGCACCGGGGCGGTCACGGTGGTGCCGTTGGCGGCGAGGTTGAAGGTCAGCACGTTGCTCGCGCCGTTGCCGGTCACCAGCAGCTTGCTGCCGTCGGCCAGCGTGTTGATGCTGACGCCATTCGGGCCGCCGCTGATGAGGCCGCCATTGAGGCCCTTGAAGTCGCCGGAGCCGATCTGCGTCACGAATGCGTTGGTCTTGGCCGAGAAGACGTCGATGCCGTTGTTCGAGCGGTCGGTCAGGTAGAACAGCTGGGTGGCCGGATCGAACACGCTGGTGTCGTAGCCGGAGAACGTCTTGGCCGGATTGTAGCTGGTCGTGGGAACGGCGATCTGCCCCGACAGCTCGTACAGCGGCGCCGCCGCGGCTGGCTGGGCACACGCCAGGGCGAGCGCGCTGCTGGTCAGCATCCAGGCCTTGCGGCCGATCGTGGACAGGTTTGCTCGCGACATCCGGACATCCTCACGATGGCGGCCGTTCTGGCCGCGTTGCGGTCTGCGTAGCACGCCGGCGTGCGTGCATGGCAACCCTGTATTCAGGCCGGTGGCAAAAATGCCCGGGCGCCCCGGCTGTCCCAGGGTGGCGTTCCCGGCCCGCCGCCGCTAATCCCGGCCGACAGCCGGGGAGGGCATGATGAGCTACACGCGTGCGGAGGCCCGGGACGCCGTCGAGCCGGACCCTTGGGCGCTGCCGGAACCAGCCCGATTGGCCCGGCTGGCGGCCTGGTCGGTCGCCAACATGGCGCTGGTGTTCGCCGAGCACCTGGCCGAGCTGTTCGCCCCGCTGCTGCTGCTGGCCGGCGCCGTGTGGTGGGCCATCCCTCGCGGGCTGGACGCGCTGACCTTGGACGGTCCGGCAGCGGAGCTGCTGCAAACCGTGCGCGGCCGGGTGCCGCATGAGGTCTACGCGGCCGGGCATTACTACTCCGCCGGGTCCCTGATCGTGGATGGGCTGTGGCTGGTGGCGGTGGTCGCGCTGTGCCGCACGCTGTCCACCGTGCTGGCGACGCTGCTGCTTGACCGTCGATAGACCGCCGCCGGGAGGGCCTTGGCCGCGGCCCTGCCCAAATCCTGCCGGAGGGCAGGGTTGTTTGCCCATTCAGTGACGATTATCCGGGGTCAGTGGGCTTTTGTCCCCTTGCGGGCGCGGGGTGGACCCCTGTTACTTCCATCCCATGCCCTTTGAGCCGCAGCCGCACACGACACAGCACTGGTCCGTCGCCAAGCCGGCCGCCACCGGGCGGCGGGGCATGGTGGTGTCCCAGTCGCGGGACGCCGCGCTGGCCGGGGTGGCGATCCTGGACGCGGGCGGCAACGCGGTGGATGCGGCCATCGGCGCCGCCCTGGCGCTGGCCGCGGTGGAGCCGTGGAACTCCGGGCTGGGCGGCACCGGCTTCGCCCTGGTGC
>CAXTTH010000086.1:3903-7686 GCA_964247035.1 uncultured Acetobacteraceae bacterium | reverse complement strand
CGCCGACGGCGTTGCGGCCACCAACATCCTCGACAGCGCCGGCAAGGTGCTCGCCGCCTTGCCGAGCGTGGCCGAGCCGCCGCCGGGGGTCCCGCACGTGGAGTTCCGCACTGCCGGCGCGTTGCAGATGGATGCGGCCGTGCTGCGCCCGGCCGGCGCCAAGCCGGGGCAGCGCTTCCCCGTCGTGCTCTCCGTGTATGGCGGCCCCAGCGTGAAGGTGGTGCTGCGCAACCCGCTCGCCTCCCTGGAGAACCAGTGCCTCGCCGACCAGGGCTTCATCGTCGCCAGCCTGGATGGCCGCGGCACGCCGGGGCGCGGCCACGACTGGGAGCGCGCCACGAAGCGGGACTTCATCGACCTGCCATTGCAGGACCAGGTGGACGGGTTGCAGGCGCTGGGCAAGGCCATCCCGGAGATGGACCTGGCCCGTGCGGGGATCACTGGCTGGTCGTTCGGCGGCTATCTCACCGCCATGGCCACCATCCGCCGCCCAGACGTGTTCCGCGCCGGCGTGGCGGGCGCCCCCGTGGTGGACTTCGCCGACTACGACACGGCCTACACCGAGCGCTACCTCGGCACGCCGCAGTCGGACCCGGAGGCCTACCGCAAGACCAGCGTGCTGAGCTACGCCGCCGGGCTGAGCCGTCCGCTACTCATCATGCACGGCCTGTCGGACGACAACGTGTATTTCCAGAACACCGTGAAGCTGACCCAGGCGCTGACGGTGGCGGGCAAGCCATACCAGCTTCTGCTGCTGCCCGGCACCCACCTGCTGCCCGACCCGGTGCTGCGGGCCCGGGTGGACGAGGCCCGGGCGGCCTTCCTGGAGAAGAACCTCAAGTAAGGCGGGCGCTGCCTGGCCGGCCTGTCAGCAGGCCGCCGGCTTGCTCAGCCCAGGCTGTCCGCCAACGCCTTGGCCATCTGCCGCGCGAAGGCCGCCGGGTCGCGCGGCGGCTCGCCGTCCTGCACGCGGGCCAGGTCCAGCAGCATGCCGGCCGCGTCGTCCAGGGTGGCCAGCTCGCTCAGGCGGCGGATCAGCTTGTGGCGCGGGTTGATCTCCAGCACCGGCAGCGACGGCATCATCGACCGCCCGGCGCGCTTGAGCAGGCGTTGCATCTGCAGGTCCGGCCCGCCGGCGGAGGCGGCCAGCACCACGGGGCTGTCCACCAGCCGGTCGGTGGCGCGCACGTCCGCCACCTCGCCCTTGAGCGCGTCCCTGAGCCGCTCCACCAGCGCCGCCACGTCGGCGGGCGGCTCGGCCTCGGTCTCGGGGGCGAGCTTGGACAGGTCGGCGGCGCCCTGCGTCACGGAGCGGATCGGCTTGCCGGCGAACTCGCGCACCCGCTCCGGCCAGAACGCGTCCACCTGGTCCGCCAGCAGCAGCACCTCGACGCCGCGGGCGCGGAAGCCTTCCAGCTGCGGGGACTTGGCCAGCGCGTCCGTGTCGTCGCCGACCAGGATGTAGATCGCCTCCTGCTCCGGCTTCATGCGGGCCACGTAGTCCGGCAGGGCGGTCCAGCCTTCTTGCCCGGAGGTGCGGAAGCGCAGCAGCGGGGCCAGCTCCTCGCGGTGCTCGGCATCCTCCCACAGCCCCTCCTTCAGCACGGAGCCGAAGTTCTGCCAGAACCCGGCATAGCTCTCCTGGGCGGCCTCGTCCTTGCTGCGCGCCTTCAGCTCGGACAGCACCCGGCCGGTCACCGCCTTGCGGATGCGCGCCAGCACCGGGGTCGCTTGCAGCATCTCGCGCGAGACGTTGAGCGGCAGGTCCTCGGTATCCACCACGCCGGTCACGAAGCGCAGCCAGGGCGGCAGCAGGGACGCCTCGTCGGTGATGAACATGCGGCGGACGTGCAGCCGCAGCCGGCTCTCGCGCTGCCCCTCCACCGCCTCGAACGGCTTGGAGCCGGGGATGAACAGCAGGGCGGTGAACTCCAGCGCACCCTCCGCCCGCCAGTGCAGCGTGGCCCAGGGCGCGTCGAAGATATGGCCGAGGTGGCGGTAGAACTCGGTGTACTGCTCTTCGGTGATGTCGGATTTCGGCTTGCGCCACAGCGCGGTGCCCTCGTTGGCCGCCACGTCCTCGCCGTCCTGCGCCACCAGGATGGGCACGGTGATGTGGTCCGCCCATTTGCGGATGATGGCTTGCAGCCGGTACGGCTCCAGGAAGTCGTCCGCGTCCGGCTTCATGTGCAGCACGATGGTGGTGCCGGCCGCGTCCCGCTCGCCGGGGGCCAGCGTGTAGTCGCCGCGGCCTTCGGAGGCCCAGGTCCACGCCTCGTCGGACCCGGCGGCGCGGGAGGTGACCTCCACCCGGTCCGCCACCATGAAGGCGGAGTAGAAGCCGACGCCGAACTGGCCGATGAGGCTGGGCCGCTCCTCCGGCTTGGCGCTCTCCAAGGACTGGCCGAACGCGCGGGTGCCGGAGCGGGCGATGGTGCCTAGGTTCTCGGCCAGGGAGACGCGGCCCATGCCGATGCCGGGGTCGGAGAGGGTGAGGGTGCGCGCTTGCTTGTCGGGCGCCACCCGCACGGCGGCACCGTCCGGCAGCGCCAGGCCGGGTTGGGTGAGGGCGGCGAAGCGGCGACGGTCGATCGCGTCGGCGGCGTTGGCGACCAGCTCGCGCAGGAAGATCTCGCGGTCGGAGTAGAGGGCGTGGACGACCAGGTCCAGCAGGCGGCCCACCTCGGCCCCGAACTCGTGCCGCTCGATCGTCTCGCTCATGGCATAGGCCTCCCTGGTCGCCGCGATATGCCGGGGGGCGGCGCGGTTATCAAGGCGAGCGTGGCGCGGGCTTGCGCCGGCCGACTGTGTCAGCGCGCTTTACACCGTCAGGGCCGCCTGACGGCGAGGCAGGCGGCAACGTCTTCATAAATATAACAATCTCTTTTTTGGCCCGCCGCTTGCTACTCACCCTGCATGCCCCGGCAGACCGGGTGTTAACCAGCGTGATCGAGGCACCATGAAAACCCAGCTTCTTCTTGCCGCCGCCCTGCTCGGCAGCGCCACCGCCGCCCAAGCCCTGCCGATTGCCGGCGGCACCGTGATGGCCAGCGACGCCACGGGCGCCACGGCCTCCCCGTTCGCGCTGACGAACCTTGGCACGTCCGCCACGTCCGGCTTCCAGTCCAACGCGACCTTCACGGCGGCGGACGGCAGCGTGATCAGCTTCTCGCCGGACACGGCCGCGCCGCTGGCCGGCGTCTATGCCGGTTCCATAACCAACACCTCGACCTCGCCGTTCACCGGCAACAGCCTGGGTTCGGCGCTGTCCAACTACTTGACGGCCGAGCCGAGCGACAACGTGACGCTCACGTTTTCCAGCGCCCAGTCGGCGTTCAACCTGCTTTGGGGCAGCGTTGACACGTTCAACTCGCTCAACCTCGAGCTGCTCAGCGGTTCGACCGTAGTGGGCAACCTGACCGTGACCGGCTCCGAGGTTGCGGCGGCAGTCGGCGGCGGCTTCGCGGCCAACGGCACGACCGGCGCGTTCGTCAGCATCGCCGACTCGGCGGCGGCAGGCTTCACGACGGTCGTTGCCACCTCGACCACGCAGGCGTTCGAGTTCGTGCCGGGCGCCGGCACCGCCGTTCCGGAGCCGGCCACGCTGGCCCTGCTCGGCTTCGGCCTGCTCGGCCTGGGCTTCGTGCAGCACCGCCGCAGCCGCGGCTGAGGCGTCGCGTCGCCCAAGGCTGCACCGCGCGCCCGGCCCGGCCCCCCCGGGGGCGGGGGGGGGGGGTTTTGGGGCCAGCGCAGACGGGGCGGCCGGGGGCGGGGGGGGGCAGG
>CAXTTH010000086.1:0-3893 GCA_964247035.1 uncultured Acetobacteraceae bacterium | reverse complement strand
CCCTCGGGGCCCCGGGCGGCGGGCCGCCCACGCGGGGGGCCGGGCGCGTTCTGTTTGTGGCCCATGAGCATCCGGGCCGCAGGGGGCCGGGTGGATCAAGGCGGCTGCACTAGCGGAACGATGTAAGAGGTCTTTACAAAAGCTTAAAAGCGGCCTGGCCAGCATCACGCCAAGCCCTTCAAAGAATTGCATTTACCCTCTGTGGCCCGCGTCTTGCAACGTCCAGAGGGCATCCCTGTCGGCGTGATAGGGTCCAAGATGATGGAGGCAGATATGAAGACTGCACTTTCTCTCGCCGCCGCCCTGCTCGCCAGCGCGACCGCCGCTCATGCCTACACGATCACCGCCACCGATGCCTCCGGCGCGACAGCCTCGCCTTTCGCGCTGGTGGATTACGGCACGGCCAGCACCGCCGGTTTCCAGTCGAGCTCGACGTTCACGACATCGACCGGCACCGTGGTCAGCTTCACGCCGGACGCCGCCTCGCCGATGGCCGGCGTTTATGCAGGTTCCATCCCCAACACCTCGACCTCGCCGTTCACCGGCACGAGCATCGGCTCGTCCTTGTCGAACTACCTGAGCGCCGAGCCGAGCGACAACGTGACGCTCGCCTTCGCCAGCCCGCAATCGTCCTTCAGCCTGCTCTGGGGCACGGTTGACACCTACAACTCGCTGAACCTGCAGGTGCTTGACGGCTCCACCGTGACGAGCACCATCACCGTAGGTGGCGCGGCTGTCGCCTCGGCCATCGGCGGCGGCTTCAACGCCAACGGCACGACCCCGGCATTCGTCACTATCTCCGACCTGGGCACCTTCACCAGCATCGTCGCAACCTCGACCCAGCAGGCGTTCGAGTTCGCGGCAGCCGTCGGCAGCACTGCCGTGCCGGAGCCCGCGACCCTGGCGCTGTTCGGCCTGGGCCTGCTCGGCCTCGGCTTCGTGCAGCACCGCCGCAGCCGCAGCTGAGCTTCACCGCCGCCGCGCCTTCCTGCCGCCGCCCGACGGCCCATGCCGGCGGAGGCGTGCCTTGCTTCCCAAAATTGCACTCCCCATGCAGGATATGGCATGGCCCCGGCAGGGCCAGCCTGGCAATCGTGCATCGCGACGCCAGCTAGGCGGCTCGGCCAAGGAACGATTGCATGGGTTTCAGCGACAAGTCGGCCATCGGCGCCTTCTGGGCCGTCCGCCGTCACACCGAGCGGCTCTGCCGGCACCTGACGCCGGAGGACCAGTGCATCCAGTCCATGCCGGACGCCAGCCCGGCCAAGTGGCATCGCGCGCACACCACCTGGTTCTTCGAGCAGTTCGTGCTGCTGCCCCATGTGGATGGCTACCAGCCGTTCAGCCGCGAGTTCAGCTACCTGTTCAACTCCTACTACGAGTCGGTCGGCGCACGGCACCCGCGCTTCGCCCGCGGCATGATCACGCGGCCCTCCGCGGACGACGTGACCGCCTACCGCGCCCACGTCGATGCGGCGATGGAGCAGCTGATCGCGCAGAACCTAGGGCTTGACGCCCTGCTCGCCCTCGGCTTGCAGCACGAGCAGCAGCACCAGGAACTGCTGGCCACCGACATGCTGCACGGGCTGAGCCAGAACCCGCTGCTTCCCGCCATGGACCCGGCCTGGCGCAGCCCCGCGCCGTCCGACGCCGCGGATGGCTTCCTGGCCTTCGAGGGCGGCATGGCCACGATCGGCCACGCCGGGCCGGGTTTCGCCTTCGACAACGAAGGCCCGGCGCACCAGGCCTTCCTGCCGCCGTTCCGGCTCGCCAACCGGCTGGTGCGCAACGCTGCCTGGCTGCAGTTCATGGCCGATGGCGGCTATCGCACGCCGACGCTGTGGATGTCCGAGGGTTGGGCCGCCGCCGGGGAGCAGGGCTGGCAATCGCCGCTGCACTGGCGGCAGCAAGACGGCGCGTGGCAGCAGTTCGGCCCGGCGGGCGAAGCGCTGCTCGACCCGGACGCGCCTGTGCGCCACGTCAGTTGGTACGAGGCGGATGCCTTCGCCCGCTGGGCCGGCGCGCGGCTGCCCACCGAGTTCGAGTGGGAGGCTGCCAGCGGCCACCCTGGCCTGCTGGAGGCTGACGGGCATGCCTGGCAGTGGACCAACAGCGCCTACCTGCCCTACCCCGGCTTCCGCCCCGTGCCGGGCGCGATCGGCGAGTACAACGGCAAGTTCATGATCAACCAGATGGTGCTGCGCGGCAGCTCAATGGCGACGCCGCCGGGCCACTCCCGCGGCAGCTACCGCAACTTCTTCCATCCGGACCGCCGCTGGCAGTTCAGCGGGCTGCGCCTGGCCCAGGATTCCTGAGCGGTGCCGGACGGGTCGCAAGCCGCATCCCCGCTGGTGCGGGAAATCCTGGCCGGGCTGTCCAAGCCGCAGAAGACGCTGCCCGCCAAGCTGTTCTACGACGCCGAGGGCTGCCGGCTGTTCGGCGAGATCACCCGGTTGCCGGAATACTACGTCACCCGCACGGAGCTGGCGCTGCTGGCCCGGGTGGCGCCCGAGCTGCCGCGGCGGCCCGGCTGCGCCCTGGTGGAATACGGCGCCAGCGACGAGGGCAAGGCGATGGCGCTGATCGACGCGGTGGGCGCGTCCGCCTACGTGCCGATCGACATCGCGCCCGGCGCCTTGCAGGACATGGCCGCCCGGCTTGCCCAGGACCGGCCCGGCCTCGGCGTGCACCCCATCGCCGCCGACTTCCTGGACCCGCTGGCCTTGCCGGACGGCGTGCAGGGCCGCCCCGTGTTCGGCTTCTTCCCCGGCTCCACCATCGGCAACCTGGACCCGGCCGCCGCCACCGGCTTCCTGCGCCAAGCGGGGGCCACGCTGGGGCGGGGCGCGCTGTTCCTGGTCGGCGTGGACCTGCGCAAGAGCCCGGACATCCTGCTGCCGGCCTACGACGACGCCCAGGGGGTCACGGCGGCGTTCAACCGCAACCTGCTCGCCCACGTGAACCGCATTGCGGGCGCGGATTTCGACGCCGGGTCGTTCAGCCACGGCGCGGTGTGGAACGAGGCGGCGGGGCGGATCGAGATGCACCTGCGCAGCGCCCGCGCGCAGACGGTGCGCGTGGCAGGCATGGCCATCGCGTTCGCGGCGGGCGAGACGATCCACACCGAGAACAGCTATAAGCACACGATCGAGGGCTTCACGGCGCTGGCCGCGGCTGCCGGGTGGGGTTCGCGGCGGGTTTGGACGGATGAGGCGCAGCTGTTCTCGCTGCATCTGCTGGCGTCGGGCAGTTAGGCCGGGGCTCCGCCCCGAACCCCGCCAGAGGACGGTCGTCCTCTGGACACCTGATACAAGGGGTGAAGGGGATGACTATCCCCTTCCGGGTGCAGGGCAGGGCCCTGCGTGAAGGTCGTCGAGGTCATCAACGTCGATTTCTCGCTGCGCCACTTCCTGCTGCCGCTGATGCGCGGCATCCGCGCCCGGGGGCACGAGGTGGTGGCGGTCGCGGCGGACGGCCCCTTGCTGGCGGACGTGCGGGCAGAGGGGTTCCGGGTGGTGGCGGCGCCTTTCGTGCGCCGGGTCTCGCCGGGGGCGCAGTGGCGGGCCTTCCTGGCGCTGGTGGCGCTGCGGCGGCGGGAGCGGCCGGACCTGGTGCACGGCCACATGCCGATCAGCGGCTTCCTGGCCCGCCTGGCCGCCCGTGCCGCCGGGGTGCCGCGCGTCGCCTACACCTGCCACGGCTTCCTGTTCAACCAGCCCGGCCCATGGCCGCGCCGGCTGGCCTCGCTGCTGATGGAATGGACGGCGGGGCGGCTGACCGACGTGTTCCTGACCGTCTCGGAGGAGGAGGCCGCCGACGCGCGCCGCCTGCGCATCGCGTGCCATGCCACCGCCATCGGCAACGGGCGGGACCCGGCGCTGTTCCATCCGGAC
>CAXTTH010000085.1:0-7712 GCA_964247035.1 uncultured Acetobacteraceae bacterium | reverse complement strand
TGGCCAGCCCGGTCGCCGGGCTGGCCGCCGCATCGCGCCCGACATAGCTCGGGCGGCGGCAGGCGTGGCGGGTCACGCCCAGCACGGCCTCGATCTTGCGGTCCACGAAGGTCCAGGCGCCCATGTTCTCCGGCTCCTCCTGGCACCACACCACCTCGGCGTTCGGGTAGGCCGCGAGCGCGGTCGCCAGCGACTTGGTGGGGAAGGGGTAGAGCTGCTCCAGGCGCACGATCGCCACGTCCCGCACGCCCTTCTCGCGCCGCTCCGCCAGCAGGTCGTAGTACACCTTGCCGGTGCACAGCACGACGCGCTTGACCGACCCGGCGTCGTCCAGCGCGTCCGTCTCGGGGATGACGTGCTGGAAACGCGCCTGGCCGGTGAACTCGGCGAGCTTGGAGACGGCCAGCTTGTGCCGCAGCAGGCTCTTCGGCGTCATGATGACCAGCGGCTTGCGGAAGTTGCGCTTGAGCTGCCGTCGCAGCGCGTGGAAGTAGTTGGCCGGGGTGGTGAGGTTGGCCACCGTCATGTTGCGCTCGGCGCAAAGCTGCAAGTAGCGCTCCAGCCGGGCGGAAGAATGCTCCGGCCCCTGCCCTTCGTAGCCGTGCGGCAGCAGCAGCGTGAGGCCGGACATGCGCAGCCACTTGGTCTCGCCGCTGGCCAGGAACTGGTCGATGATGACCTGCGCGCCGTTGGCGAAGTCGCCGAACTGCGCCTCCCACAGCACCAGCGTGGTGGGGTCGGCCAGGGTGTAGCCGTACTCGAAGCCCAGCACGCCCACCTCCGACAGCAGGGAGTTGAAGATCTCGATCTTCGCCTGGCCGCCTTTCCCCTCGGGGCGGATGTGGTTCAGCGGCACGTACTCGTCGGCGTTGCTCTGGTCCACCAGCACGGCATGGCGCTGGCTGAACGTGCCGCGCTGGCAGTCCTCGCCGGACAGGCGCACCCGGTGGCCGTCCAGCAGCAGGCCGCCGAACGCCAGCGCCTCGCCGGTGGCCCAGTCGATGCCCTCGCCCTTCTCGAACGCTGCCCGCTTGGCTTCGAGCTGGCGCATGATCTTGCCGTTGGCGTCGAAGCCGCTGGGGGTGGCGCTGAGGGCTGCGCCGATCTCCGCTGCGTCCGCCTCGGCCAGCGCCGTCGCCTCCTCGGAGCGTTCGTCCTCCTGGTCGGCCTGCTTGAAGCCGGCCCAGCGGCCCTCCAGCCAGTCCGCCTTGTTCGGCTTGTAGCCCTGCGCCGCCTTGAAGCTCTCTTCGAGGGTGGCGGTGAACCCGTCCCACATCGCCGCGGCCTCGGCCTCGCTGACGACGCCCTCGGCCACGAGCTTGCGGGCGTACAGCGTGCGGGTGGTCGGCATGTCGCGGATGGCGCGGTACATGATCGGCTGGGTGAAGGCCGGCTCGTCCGTCTCATTGTGGCCGTGGCGGCGGTAGCACACGATGTCCAGCACGAAGTCGGTGCCGAACTCCTGGCGGAACTGCGCGGCGAGCCGGGAGCAGAAGATCACCGCCTCCGGGTCGTCGCCGTTCACGTGCAGGATCGGCGCCTGGATCGACTTGGCGACATCGGTGCAGTACAGGCCCGAATAGGCGTGCGCCGGGACGGTGGTGAAGCCGATCTGGTTGTTGACGATCAGGTGGATCGTGCCGCCGGTGCGGTAGCCGATCAGCTTGCTCATCGCCAGCGTCTCGTACACCAGGCCCTGGCCGGCGAAGGCGGCGTCGCCGTGCATCAGGATGCCCATGACGCTGCGCCGGGCCTTGGTGTCGCCCGCCGCGTCCTGCCGGGCGCGGACCTTGCCGACCACCACGGGATCGACCGCTTCCAGGTGGGACGGGTTCGGCTGCAAGGAGATGTGGACGGCGTGGCCGGCCATCTCGATGTCGGTGCTGGTGCCGAGGTGGTACTTCACGTCGCCCGAGCCCTGCACGTCGTCCGGCTTGGGGCTGGCGCCGCCGAACTCGCTGAACAGGGCGGTGAACGGCTTGCGCACGATGTTGACCAGCGTGTTCAGCCGGCCGCGGTGCGGCATGCCGATCGCCACCTCGCCCACGCCGTCCTTGGCCGCCGTCTCGATCATGGCGTGCAGCGCCGGGATGGTGACTTCGCCGCCCTCCAGCCCGAACCGCTTGGTGCCGACGTAGCGCTTCTGGCAGAACGCCTCGAACCCTTCCGCCTCGGTCAACTGGCGCAGGATGGTCTTCTTGGTGCCGGCGTCGAGTGCGCCAGGAGCCAGGTCGTTCTCGATGCGCCGCTGCAGCCAGGCTTTCTGGCCCGGGTCCTGGATGTGCATGTACTCGACGCCGACCGGGCCGCAGTAGGTCCGGCGCAGCACGTCGATGATCTCGCGCACCGTCGCGGTGTCGCGGCCGAGCACGTTGTCGATGAAGATGGGGCGGTCCATATCCTCCGGGCCGAAGCCGTAGCTCGCCGGGTCCAGCTCCGGGTGGGATTTCGGCACCGTCAGCCCCAGCGGGTCGAGCCGGGCCTCCAGGTGGCCGCGGACGCGGTAGGCGCGGATCATCATCAGCGCGCGCAGGCTGTCCAGCGCTGCCGCCCGCACCTGGTCGGCGGAGGCCGGCGGCGCGGCCTGCTTGGCCGGGACCTTGGCGGGCTCCGGGTCTCCGACGGCGAAGTGCCGCGGCGCCCAGGTGGCGCCCGAAGCATCTGTCAGCACCGAGAGGCCTTCGTCGTTCAGGGAGGCGAACAGCTCGGCGAAGCTGCTGTCCACGCTGTCCGGCTGCTCGGCCCAACGCGCGTAGAGGTCGGCGATGAAGGCCGCGTTGGACCCGTTGAACGCCGTGGCGAGGATGTCAACGCCAGCCATGTGAGATTCCTTCCGCGCTTGCCGCTGCAAGATGGGCGGCGGACCGGGGTTTTGGCAGCGTGCAGGCCGCTGCGACACATACTCGTTTAGCCGGTCAGCCTTGCAAGGCCTTGACCATCGTGCTGCCGAGCGCCGAGGGGCTGTCCGCCACGTGGATGCCGGCGCGGCGCATCGCCTCGAACGTGGCCGCCGCCGTGTCCCGCCCCCCCCGGATCACGGCACCCGCGTGGCCCATCCGCCGGCCCGGCGGTGCGGTGGACCCGGCGATGAAGCCGACCACCGGCTTGGGGTTGCGCTCCCGCGCCAGGAACTCGGCCGCGTCGATCTCGGACGCGCCGCCGATCTCGCCGATCATGATGATGCTCTCGGTTTCCGGGTCGGCCAGGAACATCTGCAGCACCTCGATGAAGTCGGTGCCCTTCACCGGGTCCCCGCCGATGCCGACGCAGGTGCTCTGGCCCAGGCCGGCCGCCGTGGTCTGCGCCACCGCTTCATAGGTCAGCGTGCCGGAGCGGCTGACGATGCCCACCTTGCCGCGGCGATGGATGTGGCCCGGCATGATGCCGATCTTGCAGGCCTCAGGCGTGATGACGCCGGGGCAGTTGGGGCCGATCAGCCGGCTGGCGGAGCCGGTCAGCGCCCGCTTCACCCGGATCATGTCCTGCACCGGGATGCCCTCGGTGATGCAGACGATCAGGCGCAGGCCGGCGTCGATCGCCTCCAGGATGGCGTCGGCCGCGAAGGGCGGCGGCACGTAGATCGCCGTGGCGTCCGCGCCGGTTTTCCCGACCGCCTCCGCCACGGTGTCGAACACCGGCAGGTCCAGGTGCAGGCTGCCGCCCTTGCCCGGCGTCACCCCGCCCATGACCTTGGTGCCGTAGGCGATCGCCTGCTCGGAATGAAAGGTGCCCTGCGCCCCGGTGAAGCCCTGGGTGATGACCTTCGTGTTGGCATCGACCAGAACGGCCATTATGCGGCCTCCTTAACGGCCTTGACCACCTTCGCCGCCGCGTCCGCCAGGTTGTCGGCGGAGATGATCGGCAGGCCGGACTTGGCCATGATCTCCTTGCCCAAAGCGACGTTGGTGCCCTCCAGCCGCACCACCAGCGGCACGCCGAGCGAGACCTCCCGCGCCGCCGCCACCACGCCCTCGGCGATCACGTCGCAGCGCATGATGCCGCCGAAGATGTTGATGAGGATGCCCTCCACGTTGGGGTCGGACAGGATGATCTTGAACGCCGCCGTCACCCGTTCTTTCGTCGCGCCGCCGCCCACGTCCAGGAAGTTGGCGGGCGACGCGCCGTACAGCTTGATGATGTCCATGGTCGCCATGGCCAGCCCGGCGCCGTTCACCATGCAGCCGATGGTGCCGTCCAGTGCCACGTAGTTGAGGCTGTACTTGGCGGCCTCCAGCTCCTTCGGATCCTCCTCCGCCTCGTCCCGCAGCTTCTCCAGCTCGGGGTGGCGGAACAGGGCGTTGTCGTCGAAGCTCACCTTGGCGTCGAGCGCCACCACCTCGCCCGCGCCGGTGACGACCAGCGGGTTGATCTCGATGGTGTCGCAGTCGAGTGCCGTGAAGGCCGCGTACATGGCGGCGACGAAGCGGCCGAACACGCCGACCTGCTTGCCCTCCAGCCCGAGGCTGAAGGCGAGGCGGCGGGCGTGGAAGCCGGACAGGCCGGTCGCCGGGTCGACGGCGACGCGCAAGATGCGCTCGGGATGGCGCTCGGCCACCTCCTCGATCTCCATGCCGCCTTCGGTGGAGGCCATCACCGTCACGCGGGAGGTGGCGCGGTCCACGAGGAGCGAGAGGTACAGCTCCCGCTTGATGTCGCAGCCGGCCTCCACGTACACGCGGCGCACCTTGCGGCCGGCGGCGCCGGTCTGCTTGGTGACCAGCACGTGGCCGAGCATGGCGGCGGCGGCCTCGCGCACCTCGGCGGCGGACTTGGCGAGGCGGACGCCGCCCTTGCCCTCCGGCGCCTCGGCGAAGCGGCCGGCGCCGCGGCCTCCGGCGTGGATCTGGCTCTTCACCACGTACACCGGGCCGGGCAACTGGGCGGCGGCGGCCTCGGCCTCCTCCGGCGTCCAGGCGACGTGGCCTTGCAGCACCGCCACGCCGTAGCAGCGCAACAGCTCCTTGGCCTGGTATTCGTGGATGTTCATTCAGCCCACCAGCTTGCGGGACGCGTCGATCAGCTCACGCACGGACGCGCAGCTCTTCTTGAATGCCGCATCCTCATCGGCATCCAGTTCAATTTCCACGATCCGCTCCACCCCGCCCGCGCCGATCACCACGGGGACGCCGACGTAGAGGTCGCTCACGCCGTATTGCCCGGTCAGCATGGCGGCGGCCGGCAGCACGCGCTTCTTGTCCTTGAGGTAGCTTTCCGCCATGGCGATGGCCGAGGCGGCCGGGGCGTAGAACGCGCTGCCCTTCTCCAGCAGCTTGACGATCTCGCCGCCGCCGTTGGCGGTGCGCGTCACGATGGCGTCGATCTTCTCCTGCGTGCTCCAGCCCATCTTGATCAGGTCCGGCACCGGGATGCCGGCGACGGTGGAGTAGCGGATCAGCGGCACCATGGTGTCGCCGTGGCCGCCCAGCACGAAGGCGGTCACGTCCTCAACGCTGACGTTGAACTCGTGCGCCAGAAACAGGCGGAAGCGCGAGCTGTCCAGCACGCCCGCCATGCCGACCACCTTGTGGGGGGGCAGGCCGGATTTCTGCTGCATCACCCACACCATAGCGTCGAGCGGGTTGGTGATGACGATGACGAACGCCTCCGGGCAGTTCGCCTTGATGCCCTCCGCGACGGTGGCGATCACGCCCGCGTTCTTGGCCACCAGGTCGTCGCGCGACATGCCCGGCTGGCGGGCAAACCCGGCGGTGACGATCACCACGTCCGACCCGGCGATGCTGGCGTAGTCGCTGCTGCCGGTCATGTGGCTGTCGAACCCGTCCACCGGGGCGGACTGCATGATGTCCAGCGCCTTGCCGGCCGCCACGCCGCCGAACACGTCGAACAGCGCCACGTCTCCCAGCTCCTTGAGGCCGGCGAGATGGGCCAGCGTGCCGCCGATGTTGCCGGCGCCGATGAGGGCGATCTTGTTGCGGGCCATGGGTGTCCTTCCGGAAGGCGAGTGGATGCCCGCCAGGGCGGCCGGGCGTCCGGAAGGCGGTTGTGGGTAGCCCATATGCCGGGGGCGGGCAACCCGGCGGGGAGGGGAGTGATAACTGGATTTGAGAGGCGGCTCTCGGGCCTGAGCGGACCCATGGTTTCGAGTCGATCTTGCTTCCGCTATCGTTTCGATGACTTCAAACACGGAAAGCAGGGGACGAAGTGAGGAGTTCACGGAGGAAATCCGGCTTCGGCCACGCCGCGTGCCTGCTCCTGACCAGCCTTTTCTGTCTCTTTGCAGGCAGTTCAGGAGTTAAGGCCGAGAAGCAGAACGACACCCGCCAGGTTGAAGCGGAGGTCCAGCGCATTCAAGACAGCCTGTTGCCTGCAGCATCCGTTGATCCGCTTCCAGCAGCACCGATGACCTTGGCCGATCGCATGTTCGTCTACCAGGTGCCCGGTGTTTCGATTGCGGTCATCCATGATGGCTCGCTCCGATGGGCGAGAGGTTTTGGCGTCACCCGCCTAGGAGGTCCCCCGGTGACCGCCACGACGCTTTTCCAAGCCGGCTCGATCAGCAAGCCAGTGACGGCCTTCGCGGCGTTGCGACTGGTTCAGGACGGCAAGATCAAGCTGGACGCGGACATCAACGACTATCTTCGCTCCTGGAAGATGCCGCCTGGAAACCCAGCCGGAAGCAGGCCTGTGACACTGCTTGAGCTTCTGAGTCACACGGCTGGCACCACAGTGCACGGCTTTCCGGGTTACGCTGCCGGTATGCCGACGCCGACACTTCCGGAAGTGCTTGATGGGATTGCGCCCGCGAATACACCGCCCGTCCGCGTTGACACCGCGCCCGGAACACTGTGGCGCTACTCCGGCGGCGGCTACGTGGTCGTGCAGCAGGCGCTCGCTGACACATTGCACCAAGCCTTTCCGGATCTGATGCGGGACATGGTGCTGGACCCGCTCGGCATGACGAGCAGCACGTTCGCGCAGCCGCTCTCGAAAGACGGGGCTGCTCGAGCGGCGACGCCCTACGAGCGGAACGGCATGGCCGTCGCGGGCGGAGCCCACACCTACCCGGAGATGGCAGCGGCCGGCCTCTGGACCACGCCATCCGACTTGGCCCGCTTCGTCATGGCGGTGCAGGCAGCCCTTGTGGGCTCGCAAAATGCGATCCTGACACAGAACCTTGCTCGGCAGATGGTGGCGTCCAGGCTCGGCCATAGAGGCGTGATGTTCGCCGTGGGCGGTTCTAGTGCCAACCCCTTCTTCGAACATGAAGGTGAGGACGAAGGGTTCGTAAGCGATCTCGCCGCTTACGAAAAAGGTGAGGGTATCGTCGTCATGACGAACGGCGGCCGGGGCTACTATCTCGCGCAGGAAATTTTCCGGAGTATTGCGCACGAGTATGACTGGCCGGATTTCCATCCCGTTCGGCACATGATTGTGCCGATCGCTCCAAGCGAACTCGATCTGGATGAAGGCTGCTACAGTCTGGCAGCGGGTAAGACTGTAACGGTGAACCGTATCGCCGATCATCTCATCGTTGAGGTGCCCAACGGGACGCAAACTGAAGTTTTCCCGGAGTCGCCTGAACAGTTTTTCTCGAAGGAAATCGACTTGGAGCTGACATTCCACAGCAGCCAACCCGGTGCCGCTCGCAACCTCATCATTCACGAGTATGGTGAGGATACAAACGCCACCAAACTGGGAGCCGACCATCACAACCTTTGGTGCGTTCCATCACGGTTCGAGGGGGGATTGCT
>CAXTTH010000084.1:0-7773 GCA_964247035.1 uncultured Acetobacteraceae bacterium | reverse complement strand
GCCCAGGCCCGCCGCCTGCCCTGGAGCTTCACGGGCGCCGTGCCAGACATCCGCCCCCACGTGGCGCAGGCGGACGTGGCGGTCATCCCGCTGCGGGTCGGCAGCGGCACCCGCATCAAAGCGTTCGAGGCGATGGCGATGGGCCGCCCCGTCGTCGCCACCCAGATCGGCATCGAGGGCCTGGACATCGATCCCGGCCAGCATTTCCTGCAAGCCGACGACCCGGCGGCGTTCGCCGGCGCGATCCTGCGCCTGCTGGACGACGCTGGCCTGCGCGCCAGCCTGGTCGCTGCGGCCAGGGCGCGGCTGGAGCAGCGTTTCTCCTGGGGCGTCGTCGCCCGCCAGTTCGAGACGATCTGCCTCGACACCCTCGCCCGCAGCCCGGCGGTGCAGGACCGGCGCGTCCATGCGTGAGATCAAGCCGCTCACCTCCTTGCGCGGCGTCGCTGCGATGGCCGTGGTGATGCAGCATTTCTCGGCCACGGCGCAGGAGCACTGCCGGGTCACGATCCCGTCGCTCGTGCCGCACGGCTACATCGCCGTCGATCTGTTCTTCGCCCTCAGCGGCTTCATCATGTCCTACACCTACGCCGCTGCGTTCGAGACGGCAGGGCTGCGGCGCTTCCCGGATTTCTTGGCCCGCCGGGTCGCCCGGGTGGTGCCGCTCAACCTGGCCGTGCTCGCCGGGCTGGCCGTGGCCCGCGGCCTCAGCGTCGCCCTGCTCGGGCGCAACATCTTCTTCAGCAGCGCTGACCCGGCTTACGATTTCGCAACCAACGCGCTCATGCTGCAAGGCCTCGGCATCGGGACCAACCTCAACGGCCCGTCCTGGTCGATCAGCACCGAGTTCATGGCCTACCTGGCCTTCCCGCTGTTCCTCGCCGCAGCACTCCGGGGCCGCATCGGCGCTGGAGTGCTGCTGGCCGTGTCGGCGGCCGCAATGTGCTGGGTCGCCGCGCAGCACCCCCGCCTGGCGATCGACACCGACACGCCAGCGACATCGCTGCTCCGCTGTTTCGCCGAGTTCGCCATGGGCATGGCCGCCTACCGCACCACCCGCAGCAGCCGGATCGCTGGCCTGATCGGGCGCGACGGCGTGGCTTTCGGGCTGGCGGCGGGTTGCCTGGGCGCCATGACGCTGCGGGTGGACCTGCCGGCCGTGCTGCTGTTCCCGGCGCTCATCGCTGCCCTCGCTTGCAACCGAAGGCGCATGGCGCAGGCCATGTCCGCCCGGCTTCCGCACTTCCTCGGCATGGTGTCCTACTCGCTCTACCTTATTGACGGCCCGTTCCGCCCGGTTAAACTGATGGCCCTGCGTGCGCTGCATCCCCTGCCGTTGAGACCGCCGGGGGCGTTGGCCTTCGCAGGTTCGCTGTCCGTCGTGCCCTTCGCCTGGCTCACCTATCGGCTGATCGAGCAGCCTGGCCAGCGCCTTGCCCAAAAACTGCTCCTGGGCCGCCCCGCGCTTTCAGCGACGTAACCCAGTGGACCTGACGCGCCACTCCTGACACGCTCGTGAGCGACCCCGCCGCATTGATGCCGCGATCGGGCGTATGATGCACTGCACATGACGAGGAGTTGCCCCACCATGCGGATCGCCCAGGTTGCACCTTTGCACGAAGCTGTCCCACCTAAGCTGTATGGGGGCACTGAAAGGGTTGTCAGCTTCCTCACCGAGGAATTGGTGGCGATGGGCCATGACGTCACCCTGTTCGCCAGCGGCGACAGCGTGACCTCCGCCAAGCTCGAACCCATCTGGCCCCGCGCCTTGCGGCTCGACCCGGCGATCCGCGACCCGATCGCGCCGCACATGCTGCTGATGGAGACGGTGCGGCGGCAGGCGGAAGAGTTCGACGTGCTGCACTTCCACATGGATTACTGGTCGTTCAGCCTGTTCGGCCGCCAGCGCACCCCGTTCGTCACCACCCTGCACGGCCGGCTGGACCTGCCGGAGCTGCAGCCGGTGTTCGACATGTTCCCGAACGCCCCCGTGGTGTCCATCTCGGACAGCCAGCGCCGCCCGCTGCCGCAAGCGAACTACGCCGGCACCGTGCTGCACGGCCTGCCCGAGCATCTGCTGACCCCCCAGGGGACCTCAGATGGCGAGCCGCAGGGCTACCTCGCCTTCCTCGGCCGCATCGCCCCGGAGAAGTGCCCGGACCGCGCCATCCGCATCGCCCAGGCCGCCGGCCTGCCGATCAAGCTGGCCGCCAAGGTCGATGTCGCGGACAAGGTGTATTTCGAGCAGAAGATCCGCCCCCTGCTGGACGGACCCGGCGTGGAAATGATCGGCGAGATCAACGACCAGCAGAAGCCCGGCTTCCTCTCCGGCGCCGCCGCCCTGCTGATGCCGATCGACTGGCCGGAGCCGTTCGGCCTGGTAATGATCGAGGCGATGGCCTGCGGCACCCCGGTGATCGCGTTCAACCGCGGCTCGGTGCCGGAAATCGTCGAAGACGGCGTGACCGGCTTCGTGGTGGAGGACGTGCAGAGCGCCGTCGCCGCCGTGGGCCGCCTGCACACGCTCGACCGCGCCCGCGTCCGCCGCCGCTTCGAAGAGCGGTTCACCGCCCGGCGCATGGCGAAGGACTACCTGGCCGTATACCGCTCGCTGGCCGGCGAGGACCGCTCGGTGCTGCGCGCGATCCGGTAGGCCGCGCCACGGCCTGCGTCCGTCATGCAAGCGGCGGCGTTCGGGTCATTCCAGGCGTTCGCAGCCAACGTCCAGCGATGCCAGTCCGACGGAGTTCTCCAGCTGATCGAGACGGCGCGGGTCGCCGGGCTGATCTACGCCACGCTGCATGGCGCGATCGACCTCGAGATCGGCGGCCGCGCCAGGGAAGCCAAGGGCCTGGGCAGTATCGACGCCACGATGGACCTGCTGCTCGATCTGCTCGCCCGGTAGCGGCTGGGACCTGGCAAGCCGGGCCGTTGGCCACGACCGCATTCTTTGTGCAAGCTTTATCCCGCACGCCGGATACCGAACAGCACCTTTACGCCTCGCTGTGTTATGCATGGCTGCCGGGTAACGCCCGAATGCACGAAGGGTAGCCATGTCCGACATCCTCATCATCGTCCTCGGCACCGGGGGCATCCTGCTGATGGCCGCCTACGCCGCCCTGTGCGAACGGATCTGACGCCATGCTGGACCTCTACCTCGGCGGCGCGGTCGCGGCTGGGCTGTTGATCTACCTGGTCTGGGCGCTGGTCCGGCCGGAGGATTTCTAGGTGACGCTGATCGGCTGGCTGCAAATCTCGCTGGTGCTGACACTCGTCTTCGTCTGCGCCGTGCCGCTCGGGCGATACATCGCCGCCGTCGTGGGCGGCGGACGCACGGTCCTCTCTCCCGTGCTCGGCCCGGTGGAGCGCGGCTTCTACGCCTTGGCCGGGGTGGACCCGGCGCGCGGCATGGGCTGGCGCACCTACGCCACGGCGCTGATCGTGCTGCAGGCGGTGCACTTCCTGGTGCTCTACCTCATGCTGCGCTTCCAGGACCTGCTGCCGCTCAACCCGCAGCACTTCGACGGCATGGTGCCGCGGCTCGCGTTCAACACTGCCATCTCCTTCGTCACCAACACCAACTGGCAGGCCTACAGCGGCGAGTCCGCGCTGTCCTACGGCAGCCAGATGTGGGGGCTGACCGTCCACAACTTCCTCTCCGCCGCCACCGGCATCGCTGCCGCCGTGGCCGTGGCCCGCGCGTTCGCGGCCGGCGAGGTCAAGCTGCTCGGCAATTTCTGGGCCGACCTCACCCGCATCACGCTTTACGTGCTGCTGCCGCTGGTCATCCTCTACACGGTTTTCCTGATCCTGAGCGGCGTGCCGCAGACGCTGGCCGCCTACGTGGACGCGACCACGCTGGAAGGCGCCAAGCAGACCATCGCCCGCGGCCCGGTGGCGTTCCAGGAAGCCATCAAGCTGATCGGCACCAACGGCGGCGGCTTCTTCAACGCCAACTCCGCCCACCCGTTCGAGAACCCGACCGCGCTGACCAACATCGTCGAGACCTGGTCCGAGATCGTCATCCCGTTCTCGCTCGCCGTCATGTTCGGCGAGATCGTGGGCGATCGGAAGCAGGGCTTCGCGCTGTTTTGGGTCATGGCCATCCTGATGGTCAGCTTCGTGGTGTGCTGCTACGCCGCCGAGGCGCCCGGCAACCCGCTGCTCACCGCGCTCGGCATCGACCCGGCGATGGGCAACATGGAAGGCAAGGAGGTGCGCTTCGGCACCGCCATGTCCTCGCTGTTCGCCGTCACCACCTCGGCCACGTCGGACGGCGCCGTGATTGCCATGCACGACAGCTTCACCCCGCTCGGCGGCATGGTGCCGATCTTCCTGATCGAGCTGGGCGAGGTCGTGCCCGGCGGCGTGGGCTCCGGGCTGTACGGCATCATCGTGTTCGCGCTGCTGGCAGTGTTCGTGGCCGGGCTGATGGTGGGGCGCACCCCGGAATACCTTGGCAAGAAGGTGCAATCGCGGGAGGTGAAGCTGGCGTTGCTGGCGGTGCTGATCCTGCCATTGTGCATCCTTGGCGGCACGGCGCTGGCCTTGACGACCGAGTCCGGGCTGGGCTCGCTCGCAAACGCCGGGCCGCACGGGCTGAGCGAGATGCTGTATGCCTGGACCAGCGCCACCGGCAATAACGGCAGCGCCTTTGCGGGCCTGACCGCCGACACGCCGCTGCTGGATTACGGGCTGGGCACGGCCATGCTGCTGGGGCGGTTCGCGTTCCTGATCCCGGTGCTGGCCATCGCCGGGTCGCTTGCGGCTAAGCCGAAGCTGTCCGCCAGCGCGGGCACCTTTCCGACGGACGGGCCGCTGTTCATCGGCCTGCTAATCGGCGTCATCCTGATCCTCGGCGGCTTGCAATTCCTGCCCGCCCTCTCGCTCGGGCCGTTAGCAGAGCATTTCTCGATGCTCGCCGGCACGACATACTGACCTTAGGACAATCCTGACCATGGCGCAGACCGCCGAATCGATCTCACTGTTCGAGCCGTCCCTGCTCGTCCGCGCCGCACGGGATGCGGTGGTGAAGCTCAACCCCGCCGGACTCATCAAGAACCCGGTGATCTTCGTGACCGAAGTGGTGGCCGCCCTCGTCACCGTGCTCGGCGTGCGCAACGCGCTGACGGGGGTGGAATGGCACTTCGCCATCGCCATCGCCTTCTGGCTGTGGCTGACGGTGCTGTTCGCCACCTTCGCCGAGGCGGTGGCGGAGGGCCGCGGCCGCGCCCGGGCGGAAAGCCTGCGCCGCTCCCGCAGCGATACCACGGCCAAGGTGATCGCAAGCCTCGCCGACCGCACGCCGAAGGACACCCCGGCTTCCGCGCTGCGCAGCGGCATGCTGGTGCTGGTCGAGACCAATGACCTCATTCCCGGCGACGGCGAGATCGTCCAGGGCATCGCCAGCGTCAACGAGAGCGCCATCACCGGCGAGAGCGCTCCGGTCATCCGCGAGGCCGGCGGCGACCGCAGCGCCGTCACCGGCGGCACCATGGTCGTGTCCGACAGCATCGTGGTCCGCATCACCGCCGACCCCGGCAACACCTTCATCGACCGCATGATCGCCCTGGTGGAAGGGGCCGAGCGCCGCAAGACCCCGAACGAGATCGCGCTCGACATCCTGCTCGCCGGCCTCACCATCATCTTCCTGATCGCCGTGGTCACGCTGGTGGGCCTGGCGCACTACTCCGGCACCGACCTCAGCGTGCCCGTGCTGGCCGCCCTGCTGGTGACGCTGATCCCCACCACCATCGGCGGGCTGCTGTCCGCCATCGGCATCGCCGGCATGGACCGGCTGGTGCGCTTCAACGTCGTCGCCACCTCCGGCCGCGCAGTGGAAGCGGCGGGCGACGTGGACACGCTGCTGCTGGACAAGACCGGCACCATCACCTTCGGCAACCGCATGGCCGCCGGGTTGTACCCGGTGGCGGGCGTGGACGAGCGCGCCCTGGCCGAAGCCGCCGCCTACGCCTCGCTCGGCGACGAGACGCCGGAAGGCCGTTCGGTGCTGAGCTACGTGCGCGACCGCCATGGCATCACGCTGGAGCATCCGGCGGGCGCGGAGGTCGTGCCGTTCACCGCCAATACCCGCGTTTCGGGCCTGGACGCAGGGGCGCACCATTGGCGCAAGGGCGCGGTCGAAAGCGTCGTGCAGTCCGGCGCCCCCCCCCCCGTGAGCGCGGCGGGGGGCAAGGGCGCCCCGGCCGGCCGCCCCCCCCTGGCGGTCACGGCGGACGAACGGCTGATGGGCGTGATCGAGCTGAAGGACATCGTCAAGCCCGGCATCCGCGACCGCTTCGCCGCGCTGCGCCGCATGGGCATCAAGACGGTGATGATCACCGGCGACAACAAGGTGACGGCCGCCGCCATTGCCACGGAAGCGGGCGTGGACGACTTCCTCGCCCAGGCGACGCCGCAGGACAAGCTCGACTACATCCGCCGGGTGCAGGCGGAGGGCCGACTGGTGGCGATGTGCGGCGACGGCACCAACGACGCGCCGGCGCTGGCGCAGGCGGACGTGGGCGTGGCGATGCAGACCGGCACGCAAGCCGCCCGCGAGGCCGGCAACATGGTCGACCTGGACAGCGACCCCACCAAGCTGATCGAGGTTGTGGAGATCGGCAAGCAGCTGCTCATCACCCGCGGCTCGCTCACCACCTTTTCCATCGCCAACGACGTGTCCAAGTACTTCGCCATCCTGCCGGCGATCTTCGTGGCGACCTATCCGGGCCTCGGCGCGCTCAACGTCATGCGGCTGCACACGCCGCAGAGCGCCATCCTCTCGGCAGTGATCTTCAACGCGCTGATCATCGTGGCCCTGGTGCCACTGGCGCTGCGCGGCGTGAAGTTCCGCCCGGTCGGCGCCGGCGCGCTGCTGCGACGCAACCTGCTGGTCTATGGGCTGGGCGGGCTGGTGGCGCCATTCATCGGCATCAAGCTCATCGACATCATCCTCGTCGCAACCGGGTTGGCCTGAGCATGTCCCATCTTCGTCCCGCCATCGTCCTGGTGCTGCTGTTCACGGTGCTGACCGGGCTGTTCTTCCCGTTCGCGTTCACCGGCATCGCCGAGGCGGTCGTGCCCGGCCTGGCCGGCGGCAGCCTCGTGCAGCGGGATGGCCACGTGGTCGGCTCGGCGCTGATCGGGCAGAGCTTCACCCAGGACAAGTACTTCCACGGCCGCCCCTCCGCCACCACCGACACCGACCCGGCGGATAGCACGAAAACCCTGCCCTCGCCCTACAACGCCGCCAGCTCGGGCGCGTCCAACTTCGGGCCGACCTCCAAGGCCCTGATCGACCGCGTGACCGAAGCCGCCAAGGCTACCGGTCCCGCCCCGGTGCCGGGCGACGAGTTGACCACCTCCGCCAGTGGGCTTGACCCTGACATCTCGCCGGAGAATGCCGCCCGCCAAGTCGGCCGGGTGGCTGCGGCGCGCAACCTGCCTGCCAGCCAGGTGCAAGGCTTGCTGGCACAGCATGTGTCCGGGCGGTTGGCCGGACTGGTCGGCGAGCCGCGGGTGAACGTGCTGGAACTCAACTTGGCGCTGGACGCGGCGCAGCCGTGACGCCTTGGCAGGACAAGGACGGGCGGGGGTCTCCATCAAGACCCCGCCCGGCCCGCTACGCCGCTCGCATGCCGGCAACGACCGTGTTGCCCTGCTCGGCCAAGTCGCGGTCCGTCGTCTTCGCGTTCTGCGAAACCGTCAGCAGCCCGTAGTGGTCTGAGTTAGAGGTTTGCTGACAGAAGCGTCCGATGCTGGCCAGGATGT
>CAXTTH010000083.1:0-7797 GCA_964247035.1 uncultured Acetobacteraceae bacterium | reverse complement strand
GCACGGTGAAGTGGTACGACCCCAACAAGGGCTTCGGCTTCATCTCCCCGCAGGACGGCAGCAAGGACGTCTTCGTCCACGCCACCGCCCTGGAACGCGCCGGCCACCCGCCGTTGACGGAAGGCCAGTCGGTCCGCGTCGTGGTCGGGCAGGGCCAGAAGGGCCCGGAGGTGCGGTCGATCATCGCGGAGTGATCGTTTTGCGGTGCTGACGGTCTGCGGGCCTTCCCAGGCATGGGAAGGCCCGTTTGCTTTGCGTCCCATGGGAGTGGCTTGCAGGACGATTTCAGCGTCAAGACCCTCCGTAAGCTGACTGGTACCCACGGTGTTTGACTTTGACCTGCACGGAGGAACCCTCTCCCGCTTGCGGGAGAGGGCAGGGTGAGGGGGCTTTGCCCGTAGATCGAGCTTTCGGACGGCCGCACCTTGGGCATCCCGCTCGCCTGGCTCCCACGCCTGCTGCACGGCACGCCTAAACAGCGTGAGCAAGTCTCGATCAGCAGCCGCGGGCTGCACTGGGAAGACTTGGACGAGGATATCTCCGTCGCCGGCATGCTGGCCGGGCAAGGCGACCAGACGCATCCCGCCAAGGCAACCAAGGCTGCTTGGGCCTTGTTGCCCGCATGGGTTCCACTAGGGTGAGTCGACGGCAGGCTTGCCGCAAAGGCGGGAAGCCCGATCCATGACGATGTGGTTGTGCCGTGCGGGTCGGCACGGCGAATACGAAAAGCTTAGCTTGGACAACAAGGTTTGCTCGATCGGATGGATCGATCTTCCCGACCTGGACGCCTTTGTCACGCGCGAGGCGTTGCAGCAGGGCCTCAAGAAGGCTTACCCGGAAGAGAAACCCAGGACCCTCACGAACTGGGAAAGCCAGATCTGGCCCTTCCAGCACGTCATGCAGGAAGGCGACCTCGTGGTCATGCCGCTCAAGACGAGGGCCGACATCGCGGTCGGCAAGGTCGTCGGGGCTTATCGTTACAGGGCGGACTTCCCCGGCGGTCCCTTGCACACGCGCCCGGTCGAGTGGCTTGCCGAGTATCCCCGCGCCGCATTTGACAAGGACCTTCTGTACTCCTTCGGCGCGTTCATGACGGTGTGCAGGATAGAGCGGAACAACGCGGAGCAGCGCGTCAAAGCCAAGCTGGCCGGAGGAGCCGCAAGCCCGACAGGCCTGCCCGGAGGCCCTTCCAAGAACGCAGGGCGCCAGGAAGCGACGGAAGGCTCCTCGGCGATCGACTTGGAGGAGCAATCCAGGGACCAGATACGCGACCGCATCGCCCAGCGGTTCAAGGGCCACGGCCTTGCCACCCTGGTGGCCGCCATCCTGGAAGCGCAGGGCTATCGTGCCCGGGTGTCCCCGCCCGGAGCGGACGGCGGCGTGGACATCATGGCGGGCACCGGCGATCTCGGCTTCGATGCGCCGAAGCTCATCGTTCAAGTCAAGTCGCAGGACAGCAAAGTCGACGTGAAGGTGCTGCGTGAGCTGACGGGCGTGATGAGCCGTTTCCACGCCGATCATGCGTTGCTGGTCGGGTGGGGATCGTTCACCTCGGCGGCCTTGGCCGAGACGGCCGCCGACTACTTCAAGCTCAGGTTGTGGGACGCTGGGGACGTGGTCAGGGCAGTGCAGGACAACTACGAGCGCCTGCCGGATGCCATCCGCGCGGACATCCCCCTGAAACGGGTCTGGACATTGTTGCCGGACGAAAGCGCCTGACTGCTCGGCAAGTGACGCCGCAGCCAGACCGATCTAGGCTTCCCCCATGACCTCCCTCGTCCTCGCCGCCCTGGCCTTCATCGGCATCCACATCGGCGTCTCCGGCTCCACCCTGCGGGACCGTGCCGTCGCCGCCATCGGCCTGCGCGGCTACATGGTGGCGTTCTCCCTGGCCTCCATCGCCGCCATCGCCTGGCTGGTCGGCGCCTACAACGCCGCGCCCTACCTCGAAAGCTGGGGCCGGCTGGAATGGTGGAAGCCGGTCCAGATCGCCCTCATGCTGCCCGCCTTCCTGCTCGTGGTCATCGGCCTGGCCACCCCCAACCCGACTTCGGTGGCGCAGGAGGGCCTGGTCGCCCAGCCGCCGCGCGGCATCGTCCGCGTCACCCGCCACCCCTTCCTGATGGGCGTGGCGCTCTGGGCCGCCGTCCACCTGGTCGGCAACGGGGACCTCGCCTCCTTCCTGTTCTTCGCCGCCCTGGCCGTGGTGTCGGTCGCCGGCGCCGTCTCCATCGACGCCAAACGCCGCCGGGTGCTGGGCGCGCCGGCGTGGCAGGCGTTCGCCCGCCGCACCTCCATCGTCCCGTTCGCCGCCATCTGGCAGGGCCGCCAAAGCTTCTCCGCCCGCGAGATCGGCTGGGGCCGCCTGGCCGCAGGAGCCGCCGCCTTCGCGCTGATGCTGGGCGGGCATTCCCACCTTATCGGCATCTCGCCGTTCCCAGCCTCGTGGTGACCGCTCAGGCCTCCCAAGCCCCCATCGCCTGCCGCACGACGCACGCCGGGTCGCCCCGCAGCACCTCCACGTCCGTCGCGTCGCCGCGGCGGACGAAGCGGAGGTCGAACGCCTGCTCCCCCACCCGCAAGCCGCGCAGCGTCAGGTCCGGAAGCCAATCCGGCAGCGTCGGGTAGATCAGCACCCGGCGGTTCGGCGCGTCCGGCCGGAACCCGGTCATCGCCTGCACCAGCGAGAACACGCTGCCCGCCGCCCAGGCCTGTGGCACGTTGGCGCCCAGGTACTGCACGGGGAAGCTGCTGCCCTCCCGCTGCGTGCCGGCATACAGCTCCGGCAGTTGGTTGAGCGTGAAGTAGCTCGCCGCCCCCATCACGTCCCGCGCCACCGCGTTGGCCGCCTCGGCATGGCCGTAGCGCTTGAACCCCTGCGCGATCAGCCCGTTGTCGTGCGG
The DNA here is from genome assembly GCA_964247035.1 of uncultured Acetobacteraceae bacterium. Taxonomy (GTDB): domain Bacteria; phylum Pseudomonadota; class Alphaproteobacteria; order Acetobacterales; family Acetobacteraceae; genus LMUY01. The sequence goes on along the minus strand of CAXTTH010000083.1, from coordinate 4,894 downwards.
CCACACCGAGCCGTTCTGGTACGAGTACGGGTTGTAGCTCGGGTGCTGGGCGGACAGCGTGCGGATGCCCCAGCCGCTCCACATGTCCGGCCGCCGCAGCCGCTCCACCACCCGCGCCGCCCGCTCCGGCAACGCCACGCCGGACCACAGCAGGTGCCCGGGGTTGGACGCCACGCTCAGGATCGGCCGCTTGTCCCCGTCCAGCCCGTAGGCGTAGGTGCCCTCCGCCTCGTTCCAGAACAGCTCATCGACCCGGCGGCGCAGCACCGCGGCCTTGTCCCGCAACGCGCCGGCCTCCTCCGCCCGGCCCAGCGCGTCGTACAGCTCGGCCATCCGCATCCAGGCGTCGAACACGTAGCCCTGCAGCTCGCACAACGCCTTGGGGCCGCGCACCGCGCTGCCGTCCGCGTGCATCACGGAGTCGCCCGCATCCTTCCAGGCCATGTTCTCGTAGCCCTTGGACGAGCGGGTCTGGTACTCCTGTAAGCCGTCCCCGTCGCGGTCGCCCCACTCGTCGATCCAGCGCAGGCACCGCTCCGCCACCGGCAGCAGCCGCTGCACCATCGCCAGGTCCCCGGTGCAGCGCCAGGCGGTGTGCAGCGTCACCAAGTACAGCGGCGTCGCGTCCGCCGTGCCGTAGTACGGCGTGTGCGGGATCAGCTTGAAGTGCGCCAGCTCGCCCCGGCGCAGCTCGTGCAGGATCTTGCCGGGCTCTGCGTCCCGCTCGTCGTCCCGTTCCGTGGCCTGCCAGTGCCCCAGCACATCCAGCGCGCCGCGGGCGAAGTCCGGGTACACCAGGGCGGTCTGCAACGACACGATCAAGCTGTCCCGCCCGAACAGCGCCACGAACCACGGCAGCCCCGCCGTCGGCACGTACTCCTCGGCGTCCCCCACCTGGAACGGCAGCCGCAGCGCCGCCATGTCGTCCAACGACTGGGCGTACACCCGCCGGAACCCGTCATTGCTGCTTTCCAGCGCCGTGACGCCCTCGCGCCAGCGCGCCATGGTCAGGCTCTGGCCTTGGCCGTCCATCTTGCTGGCGCAGCCGCCCGGCGCCGGGAACGCCTCGTCGCCGTCGTGCAGGTTGTACAGCAGGCAGGACTGCCAGCTCGCCCCCGGCGCCAGCGCCACCTCGAAGCTGATCCGCCCGTTGGCATAGACCGCCGTGGTCTCGCTCTCCGCCTGGATGCTGATGCCGCGCCGGAAATCCAGGTTGCCGTAGCGGGTCACCAGAAGCTGCCTGGCGTCGTCCCACTCGCTGGTGATCCGCCCCCGCCGCACGATGTGCTCGGTCTTGACCTCGAACACGTCCGCGAAGTCGCTGCGCACCACCACCTCCAGGTTGAACCGCACCGGCGCCCGGCCGTGATTGGTCAGTTGGAAGTCCTCGTGCACCCCGCCGTCGATGCTGCGCGAGATCACCAGGCTCAACGTCCGCGCCGCGATGTCGCCGCCCTCGGTCGGGATGGCGCGGTTGGTCAGGTAGACCCGCGAGAGATAGTACGCCGGCGTGCCGCTGTTCAGCAGGTCCCAGGCGACGCCGTTGGCATAGAGCGACCAGGCGCTGATCAGCCGCGTGTCGCGGAAATACAGCCCCATGGCGGTGGGCCAGGTGATCTGCCCGTCCGGCTCCGTGATGAGCACCGCGTTGCCCTGGTGGATGGCAAGCTGCGGCGGGCCGACTTTGATCTCGAGCGACATCAGACCCTCACGCGCTAAGGAGTGGCTTGCGTAAGCTCAGGGCTTCGCCCCGAACCCCACCAGAGGACGAGGTCCTCTGGACACCTTGGTATAAAGGGGTGAAGGGGACCCCGTCCCCTTCCGGGTGCAGGGCAGCGCCCTGCCGCTAAGAGGCCGGCTCGAACGCCAGCGACAGCCCGTTCATGCAGTACCGTTCCCCGGTCGGCTGCGGCCCGTCCGGGAACACGTGGCCCAGGTGCCCGCCGCACCGGCTGCAATGCGCCTCCGTCCGCGCCATGCCGAGGCTGCGGTCCGACTGCGTCGCCACCGCTCCCTCGATCGGCTGGAAGAAGCTCGGCCAGCCGCTGCCGCTCTCGAACTTCGTGTCCGACTGGAACAGCGCCTGCCCGCACCCGGCGCAGCTGAACACCCCCGTGCGCTTCTCGAAGTTCAGCTTGCTGCTGCCCGCCCGCTCCGTGCCGTGCTGCCGCAGCACCCGGAACTGCTCCGGCGACAACTTCGCCTGCCACTCGGAATCCGAATGCCCGACGGGGAAATCCTCAGCGTGCGCCTGCTTGGCGCCGAACGAACCGGCCATGCGTGGTCTCCTCTTGCTGGGTCAAAGATGGGGCTCGCCGCGTCCCAGGGCAACTACTCCGCGGCCAGCGCCAGCGCCGCCGTCTCGGCGCGCACCCACACCGCCGTGTCATGGAACACCGCGCCGCCGTTGGGCGCCGCCGGCTCCGCGCTGGTCAGCGCGTTGATGCCCACGCCGCCCTCGAACGCCGCGTTCGGCCACACGCTCTCCACCACCACCGTGCCGGGCTGCTGGCCGCCGCCCACCGCCGCATGCACCACCACCTCGCCCTGTGCGTTGCCCAGGCGCACCCGTTCCCCTTCCAGCACCCCCAGCCGCGCCGCATCGTCCGGGTGCAGCAGCGCCACGGGCCGCCTCTCCCGCTTCAGCGCCGTCGGCGTCTCGGTGAAGCTGGTGTTGAGGAACTGCCGCGCCGGCGCCGTCACCAGCCGGAACGGATGCGCTGGCGTGGCCTTGTCCGTGCACGCCCAATGGTCCGGCAGAAGCGGCATCGCCGCCGCCAGCGGCCCCAGCGCCGCCCAGTCCGGCATGAAGCGGAACCGCCCCCCGGGATGTCCGAACCCTTCCAGGAAATGGCTCTCCCGGAACGGCGGCTGCCGGTCCACCCAGCGCGCCGCGCCCACCGCCTCCGCCCCGCCGTACCCGGAGGCGCGCAGCGTCGCGTCCACCAGCTGCATCGCCGTCATCCCGAACCCGGCGTGCTCCGCCCCCAGCCGCGCCGCCAGCCCGCACACCACCTCGTGGTTGGAGCGGCACTCCCCCGGCGGCTCCACCAGCTTGCGCCCCAGCTGCACGTGCCCGTGCCCGCCGGCATGGTACACGTCGTCATGCTCCAGGAACGTCGTCGCCGGCAGCACCAGGTCCGCCATGGCGGCGGTCTCGGTCATGAACTGCTCGTGCACCACCGTGAACAGGTCCTCCCGCGCCAGCCCGCGCCGCACCCGGCGGCTGTCCGGCGCCACCGCTGCCGGGTTGGTGTTCTGCACCAGCAGCGCATGCACCGCCGGGCCGGCGCCCAGATCCTGCCGGTCCCCGGTCAGCACCGCGCCGATGCGGCTCATGTCCAGTTGCCGCACCCCCAGGTCGCGCCGGTCCAGCCCCTCGATCAGCGTCTTGTCCCAGCCATAGATATCCCGGTTGTTCCAGAACGCCCCGCCGCCCTCGCGCTGCCAGTGCCCCGCCACCGTCGGCAGGCAGGTGACGGCGTGCAGCATCGCCGCCCCGTTGCGTGACCGGCTGAACCCGTAGCCCACCCGGATGAACGCCCGCTTCGTGCCGTTGTACGCCGCCGCGAACGCCTCGATCTCCGCCTCCGCCAGCCCGGTGATCCCGGCCGCCCAGCCCGGCGTGCGCGACGCCAGGTGCGCCTCCAGCGCGTCTGCCCCGTCGGCATAACGCGCCATGTAGTCCCGGTCGGCCAGCCCGTCGCGGAACGCGCAGTGCATCACCGCGCAGGCCAGCGCCCCATCCGTGCCGGGGCGCAGCGCCAGGTGCATGTCCGCCACCGCCGCGGTGCCGGTGCGGTACGGGTCCACCACCACCAGCCTTGCCCCGCGCCGCTTCCGCGCCCGGCTGACGTGGGTCATCACGTTCACCTGCGTCGCCACCGGGTTGCCGCCCCACGCCACGACCAGGTCGCTCTGCGCCATCTCCCGCGGGTCCGGCCCGGTGATCCGCCCGACCCCGGCCCGCCACCCGGCATCCATGATGGTGGAGCAGATGGTCAGCTTCTGCCGCGAGTACCCCATGGCATGGCGCAGCCGGTTGATCCCGTCGCGCTGCACGTGCCCCATGGTGCCGGCGAAGTAGTACGGCCACACCGCCTCCGCCCCGTGCCGCGCCGCCACCGCCGCCAGGCGTCCGGCCGCCAGGTCCAGCGCCTCGTCCCAGCCGATGCGGCGGAACTGGCCAGCGCCCTTGGGCCCGGTGCGCAGCAGCGGATGGATCAGCCGTCCGGGATGGTGCTGCCGCTCGGCGTAGCGCGCCACCTTGGCGCAGATCACCCCGGCTGTGTAGCTGTTCGCCGCCGCCCCGCGCACCGCGCCGATCCGGTCGCCGTCCACCTCCACCTCCAGGGCGCAGCAGGACGGGCAGTCATGCGGGCAGGCGGTGGCCTCGAAGCTCATGGCGCGGCGTCCTGGGCCAGGGTAGGAAACCGCAATGGACCCACGCCCCGCCCTGCGTCAACTCGCCGCCGAGGAGGGCGTCGCCATCCTGCTCGCCGTCGAGAGCGGCAGCCGCGCCTGGGGCTTCCCCAGCCCGGACAGCGACTGGGACGTCCGCTTCCTCTACGCCCGGCCGACCGACTGGCACCTGCGCGTCAGCCCTGGCCGCGACGTGATCGAGCGCCCGCTGCCGAACGACCTGGACCTGTCCGGGTGGGACATGCGCAAGACGCTCGGCCTGCTGCTGCGCGGCAACTGCACCGTGCGCGAATGGCTGGCCTCCCCGGTGCAGTACGCCTCCGAGGGCCGCTTCACCGCCGCCCTGCGCGACCTGGCCGAGCGGGTGCCCGCCCGCCGGGCGGCCTTGCACCACTACGTCTCCCTCGCCGTCAGGGTGCGGGGGCGCTGGCTCGGCCGGCCGGTCGTCAACCACAAGAAGTACCTCTACGCC
>CAXTTH010000082.1:466-7802 GCA_964247035.1 uncultured Acetobacteraceae bacterium | reverse complement strand
GGCACCGCCGGCACGGACCGCAACCTGTACGTGCAGGGCATCTCGGTGAACGGCAACCCGGCCGCCAACAGCGCCGCCGCCATCGACTCGACCGGCACACAGCACTTCCAGATCGTGGTGCCGTCTTCGTAGGCGGTTCGCCCCAGGATGGGCCGGGCACGCCCTGCCTGTGGCCCATCCTGGGCATCGAATCGTGGTAGGTTGGCGCAGCCGGCGCACCTGGGCGCTGGGCCATTAGGACCGCCATGAGCCACAATACCTTCGGCGCGCTGTTCTGCGTGACGACCTGGGGCGAGAGCCATGGGCCGGCAATCGGCTGCGTGGTGGATGGCTGCCCGCCGCGCATTCCACTGAGCGAGGCGGACATCCAGCCCTGGCTCGACCAGCGGCGGCCCGGCCAGTCGCGCTTCACCACCCAGCGGCAGGAGCCGGACGCCGTGCGCATCCTGTCCGGCGTGTTCGAGGGCGTCACGACGGGCACGCCGATCGCGTTGCAGATCGACAACGTGGATCAGCGTTCGCGGGATTACGGCGCCATCGCCGAGCAGTTCCGCCCGGGCCATGCCGACGTGGCCTATGCGATGAAGTACGGCGTGCGGGACCATCGCGGCGGTGGCCGCAGCTCGGCGCGCGAGACCGCGATGCGGGTGGCGGCCGGGGCGATTGCGCGCAAGGTGATCGCGGGCGTCAGCGTGCGGGGGGCGCTGGTGCAGCTGGGGCCGCACCGGGTCGATCGGGCGCGCTGGGACTGGGAGGAGGTGGGACGCAACCCGTTCTTCTGCCCGGACCGGGAGGCGGCGGCGGCGTGGGCCGGGGTGCTGGACGGGGTGCGCAAGGCCGGGTCCTCGCTGGGCGCGGTGATCGAGGTGGTGGCCAGCGGCATGCCGCCCGGGCTGGGGGCGCCGCTGTATGGCAAGCTCGATGCGGACATCGCAGGCGCGCTGATGAGCATCAACGCCGTGAAGGGGGTCGAGATCGGCGACGGGTTCGCGGCGGCGGAGTTGCGCGGCGAAGAGAACGCCGACGAGATGCGGATGGAGGAGGGCCGGGTTCGCTTCGGCTCCAACCACGCTGGCGGGGTGCTGGGCGGCATCGCCACGGGGCAGGACGTGGTAGCTCGTTTCGCGGTGAAGCCGACCAGTTCGATCCTGCAACCGGTGCGCAGCGTGAGCAGCGCCGGCGAGGATGTGGAGGTGGTCACCCGCGGGCGGCATGACCCGTGCGTTGGCATCCGCGCGGTGCCGGTGGGGGAGGCGATGCTGGCCTGCGTCTTGGCGGACCACTGGCTTCGCCACCGAGCGCAGGTGGGGGCAGGGGAGTCCTCCTGACTCGCCTATCTACTCCCTTGCTTTCGCAAGGACATCGCGGATCGCGTTGATGACCGCCTCTGGCTGATCGTCCTGGATGTAATGACCTGAATGCTCGACGAGGATGTTGGAGCCTCTTGTTGAGGCGGCTGCCAGGCTTTGGTGGCCGGCTTGCCAGACAGCCTGCTGGTGAGAGGCTTCCTCGACTGTCTGACCGGGCGTTTCCGAAATGTCGCCGTGAGTCAGCACAATCAACGGCATCGCCATAAATGCGGCCCATCTGCCGTCATCTCTATGTCATTCAGTGACAGCCAATGATCGGCAGGGCCGGTGCTTTGCCACTCAGATACGTTTGCAGTGATATGCTTTAGGCTGGCGAATTGTCGGTTCAACTCGGCATGAAGCACGGGGTCGGCGTGGGGCGGATTGTCGAGACAGTCCGACGTTTGCTGCTCTGGTTTCGAGAGGATGCCACTCCGAGCGAGTTCAAGGCACTTCCGATCGTCCGCAAGCAGCTTATCCATCGTAGCCCGCGCTGCGGCCTGCTGTCCCGCCGTCATTGCCGCCGCGAACAAGCTGAATTGGTTGCGGAAAGACGGGTCGACCAGAACCATGCCGGCAACGTCCTGCGGGTAGGTTTCGGCATACAGGGTATCATAGAGGCCGCCGATGGAGTGCCCAACCATGACCACGGGCAGCTTGATGCCGGCTTGGCGGAGCAGGTCGTGCAGGTCCTCGACAGTGTTGCGGGCGTCGGAGGCGCGCTCCGCCGGGTCGCTGAAACCGTAGCCGGCACGGTCGTAGGAGCAGGCGCGGGTGAGGGCTGCCACGGGCTGCTGGACGTGCCGCCAGGTCATGGTGTTCTCGCCAAGGCCGCCCTCGAACACCACGGTCGGCTCACCGTCGCCGATGCAGAACAGGTTGAGCCGGCATCCGGACGGCAAGGCGACCGATCTCTGCGGCTGGGTATAGGCCTCGGGGGCGATGGCCTGGCCATCGGCGCCTTCGGCGCGGCAGGCGAATGGCGCGGCCAGCAGGGCGGCCAGCGACACCCAAGGAAGAGCCTGGAACCTCACCCCCCGAACAACCCGCTGCGTGGAAACCCGTTCGGCGGCAGGCGGCCCGCCTGCGCCCGCTCCCCCAGCCAGTCGCGCAGCGCCGTCTCCGTGCGGGTCTTCTCGCCCAGCCGCCAGGTGAGGCCATCGGCCAGGCGGAACACCTTGGCGTCCTTCAGGCCGCCTTCCTTGAACCGTTGCAGGATTACGCCGGAGCCGCGCGCCAGCACCGGCACTTGGTCGAGCGGGAACACCAGCAGCTTGCGGTTGTCGCCCACGGTGGCCACGTGGTCGCCTTCGGCGGTGAGGCACAGCAGCGCCTCCTCGCCGGTTCGGGTGTTCAGCACCTGCTTGCCGCCCTTGCGCTCGGCCAGCAGGTCCGCCGCTTCGGCCACGAAGCCTCGCCCGGCCACGGTCGCCAACAGGCAGCGCGTGCCTTCGCGCCAGACGAACAGGGCGATGGCCTCGTCGGCGTTGGTCATCTCGGCCAGCAGGCGGATCGGCTGGCCATCGCCGCGGCCTCGGGGCAGGTCGGCGGCGCGCAGGGTGTAGACGCGGCCGTTGCTGCCGAACAGGCAGAGCCGGTCGGTCGATTGGCACGGCAGCAGCAGGCGCAGCGCGTCGCCTTCCTTGAACTTCAGCTCGCCGCCTTCCGCCAGGTGGCCGCGCACCGCCCGGATCCAGCCCTTCTGCGACAGGATCACGGTCAGCGGCTCGCGCTCGACGGCCATCTCCGCCGATACGTCCACCGCGTCCGGCACGCCGGCCAGCAGGGTGCGGCGGTCGCCCAAGGGGCCGCTGCCGAACTTGTCGCGGATGGCGGCCACTTCCTCGCCCACCCGCTTCCCGCGCAGCTTCTCGCTGCCCAGCAGGGCGGCGAGGCCGCGGCGTTCCTTCTCTAACGTGGCGTGCTCGCGGCGAAGCTCCATTTCCTCCAGCCGGCGCAGCGAGCGCAGCCGCATGTTGAGGATCGCCTCGGCTTGCAGGTCGTTGATGCCGAAGCGGCGGATCAGGCCCTGCTTGGCGTCGTCCTCCTCGCGGATGATGCGGATTACCTCGTCCAGGTCCAGGAACACGGCAAGGAAGCCGTCGAGCAACTCCAGCCGCCGCTCCACAGCGCCCAGCCGGTGGCGGGAGCGGCGGACCAGCACCTCGCCGCGGTGGTCCAGCCAGGCGCGCAGCACGCCGCGCAGGCCCATGACGACGGGGGTGCGGTCGGCGGTGAGCACGTTCATGTTGAGCGGGAAGCGGGTTTCCAGTTGGGTGGCGCGGAACAGCGTCTCCATCAGGGCCGCTGGGTCGATGCTGCGCAGCTTGGGCTCCAGCACCAGGCGGACCAGCTCGGTGCTCTCGTCGCGCACGTCGCCCAGCAGCGGCAGCTTCTTGGCTTCCAGCAACTCGGCCAAGGACTCGATCAGCCGGGCTTTCTGCACCTGGTAGGGGATAGCGGTCACCACGACCTGCCACGCGCCCGCCTTGCCGCGCTCCACCTCCCAGGCGGCGCGCAGGCGGAAGCCGCCGCGGCCGGTCTCGTAGGCGGTGGCCATGGCCGCCGGGTCCTCTATGAGCACGCCGCCGGTGGGGAAGTCCGGGCCGGGCAGGCAGGCCATCAGCTCGGCGGTGGTAGCGTCCGGGTTGGCGATCAGCGCCAGGGCGGCGGCGCACACCTCGCCTGCATTGTGCGGCGGAATGGATGTGGCCATGCCGACTGCGATGCCGACGGCGCCGTTGGCCAGCAGGTTGGGGAAGCCGCCGGGCAGCACGGCAGGCTCGTGCTCCTCGCCGTCGTAGTTGGGGCGGAAGTCCACCGCATCGTCGTCAATGCCGTCCAGCATGGCGCGGGCCACGAGGGTCATGCGCGCCTCGGTGTAGCGCATGGCGGCCGGGTTATCGCCGTCGATGTTGCCGAAGTTGCCCTGGCCCTCGACCAAGGGGAAGCGCGCGGCGAAGTCCTGCGCCAGGCGGACCAGCGCCTCATACACGGAGGCGTCGCCATGCGGGTGGTACTTGCCGATCACGTCGCCGATCACGCGGGCGCATTTCTTGAACCCGGCGGTCGGGTCCAGCCGGAGTTGGTGCATGGCGTACACCAGGCGGCGGTGGACGGGCTTGAGCCCATCCCGCACGTCGGGCAGGGAGCGGGACATGATGGTGCTGAGGGCGTAGGCGAGGTATCGCTCGCTGAGGGCCTCGGCGAGGGGGGCGTCTAGGATGGCGCCAGTGAGGTCGTCGGGCATTGTGCTCCGTGCGAAGAAGCAGGGCTCTGCCCTGCACCCGGGAGGGGACAGTCGTCCCCTCCACCCCTAGAATTAGGTTTCCAAAGGACGACTGTTCTTTGGTGGGGTTCGGGGCAAAGTCCCGATGCTTAAGCCGACTTCGCCATAATCTCATCGGCGATGTTGCGCGGCACCGGGTCGTAGTGGTGGAACTGCATGGTGAAGGACGCGCGGCCCTTCGTCATGGAGCGCAGGTCGGAAATGTAGCCGAACATCTCCTTCAGCGGCACGCCCGCCCGCACCGTCACCGTGGAACCGGCCGATTCCTGGCTCTGGATCTGGCCGCGGCGGCGGTTGAGGTCGCCCACCACGTCGCCCACGTGGTCCTGCGGGGTGGTCACCTCCACGTCCATCACCGGCTCCAGGATGATCGGGCTGGCTTTCTTCATGCCGTCGCGGAAGCAGGCCTTGGCCGCGATCTCGAACGCCAGCGCACTCGAGTCCACGTCGTGGTACTTGCCGTCCACCAGAGTGTACTTGAAGTCCACCGTCGGGAACCCGGCCATCACGCCGGTGTCCGCCTGCACGCGGATGCCCTTCTCGACCGCAGGCACATACTCGCGCGGCACGGAGCCGCCCACCGTCTTGTTCTCGAACACCACGCCGCCGTTGCGCTCCAGCGGCTCGAACAGCACCTTCACCTCGGCGTACTGGCCGGAGCCGCCGGTCTGCTTCTTGTGGGTGTAGGTCTCGGTGTGCGGCTTGCTGATGGTCTCGCGGTAGGCCACCTGCGGCGCGCCGATGTTGGCCTCCACGCCGTATTCGCGCCTCAGGCGGTCGATGATGATCTCCAGGTGCAGCTCGCCCATGCCGGAGAGGATGGTCTGGCCGGACTCCTGGTCGGTCTTGAGGCGCAGGCTCGGGTCCTCGCCGGCCAGCTTCTGCAAGCCGAGCGTCATCTTCTCGACGCTGTCCTTGGTCTTGGGTTCGACGGAGATGTCGATCACCGGGACCGGGAACGCCATGCGCTCCAGCACCACCGGGTCGCTCGCGGAGGCCAGGGTGTCACCAGTGCCGGTATCCTTGAGGCCCACGAAGGCAGCGATGTCGCCGGCATGCACCTCCTTGATCTCGGCGCGCTTGTCGGCGTGCATCTGGAACATGCGTCCGATGCGCTCCTTGTTGTCCTTCGTGGTGTTCATCACCGTGTCGCCGCTCTTCAGCGTGCCGGCATAGACGCGCACGAAGGTCAGCGTGCCATACTTGTCGTTGATGATCTTGAACGCGAGGCCGGCGAACGGCGCGTCCGGGTCCGCCTTGATGCGGCGGCGGCTGCTGTGCTCGCCGTCCTCCTCGCCTTCCTCGGCGGCGACCGAGATGCCGGGCACGTCGACCGGGGAGGGCAGGTAATCGAGCACGGCGTCCAGCAGCGGCTGCACGCCCTTGTTCTTGAACGCGGTGCCGCACAGCACGGGGCGGAACGCGCCGGAGATGGCGCCCGCCTTGATGGCGCGCTTGAGCGTCGCGACCTCGACATCGCCCTTGTCGAAGTATTCCTCCATCGCCTCGTTATCGACTGACAGCGCCGTGTCCAGCAGCGTTTGGCGGTATTCGGCCGCCTTGTCCTGCATGTCCGCCGGGATCGGCTCGTCATGGAACTTGGCGCCCAGCTCGCCGCCTTCCCAGATGATCGCCTTCATCTCGACCAAGTCCACCACGCCGACGAACTGGTCCTCGACGCCGATCGGCAGCTGCAAGGGCAGCGCCACGATGTCGAGCTTCTCCTTCAGCGTGTCGAACGCGCGATAGAAATCCGCGCCCGTGCGGTCCAGCTTGTTGATGAAGATGATGCGCGGCACGTTGTAGCGGTCGGCCAGGCGCCAGTTGGTTTCGGACTGCGGCTGCACGCCGGCCACGCCCTCGATGATGAACACGGCACCGTCCAGCACGCGCAGCGAGCGGTTGACCTCGATGTTGAAGTCGATGTGGCCCGGCGTGTCGATGATGTTGATGCGGTGGTCCTTCCACTCGCACGTGACCGCGGCGGAGGTGATGGTGATGCCCCGCTCGCGCTCCTGCTCCATGTAGTCGGTCGTGGTGTTGCCGTCGTGCACCTCGCCGATGCGGTGCGACACGCCAGTGTAGTACAGGATGCGCTCGGTCGTAGTGGTCTTGCCCGCATCGATGTGAGCGGTGATGCCGATGTTGCGAATCCGGTCGAGCGGGTTGTCGGCCACAGGGTCTTCCTCCATGCAGTGGAGGCGGCGCAGGCCCTTGCCCGAACCGCCCGCCACGCTCCGGCCAGTGCCGGGTGATCATTGCAGGCTGCAAATGCGCCCCGGCCGGTGTTTTTGCAAGCGGCGGACCTCTCCGCCGGGCCGTGCGAGACCTCACTGTTCGTAACAGTTTGAGCGCTCACCTTCGGTTACGGTCGGCTGCATGGACAACAGCGCCATCCAAGCCCTGACGCGCTTCGGCTTCGGCCGCCGCGGCGCCGAGACGCTGCCGGACGACCCCGCCGCATGGCTGCGCGGCCAGCTCGCCGCGGCAGACCCGGGGCCGTCCGGGCCGTCCCTGGCGGACGGGTTCGCCGCCCTGCGGCAGGACCGTGAGAACCGGCCGCCGCCTGGCGCGCCACGCCAGGTCGGCCTGCTGTTCCACGGCGAGGCGGACGCGCTGGCCAACCACGCGCTCGCCACGCCGACGCCGTTCCGTGCGCGCCTGGTGTGGTTCTGGGCCCACCAATTCAGCCTCACCC
>CAXTTH010000082.1:0-456 GCA_964247035.1 uncultured Acetobacteraceae bacterium | reverse complement strand
GCGCGGCGGCCGCACGGGAGCGTTCGGCGGCGACTTTGTCCGCACCGCCATCCGCCCCCACGCCACCGGCCGCTTCGGCGACATGCTGCTGGCCGTCATGCGGCACCCGGCGATGCTCACCTACCTGGACAACGCGCGCTCCATAGGCCCGAACAGCCCGGCCGGCCTGCGCACCGGCAAGGGACTGAACGAGAACCTCGCCCGCGAGTGCCTGGAGCTGCACACGCTCAGCCCCGCCTCCGGCTACACCCAGGCCGACGTCACCAGCTTTGCCCGGATCATCACCGGCTGGTCGGTGTCCAACGGGGAGCAGGAGCCGGCTGGGTTCGTCTTCCGCCCCCAGCTGCACGAGCCGGGTGGGCAGGCGCTGGTCGGCCGGGCCTTCCCGGATGGGGAGGCTGGCGGGGTGGCGGCGCTGGCTTTCCTGGCGGCTCATCCGGCCACGCACCGCCACCT
>CAXTTH010000081.1:0-7803 GCA_964247035.1 uncultured Acetobacteraceae bacterium | reverse complement strand
AGCAAGGGCTTCGTCGCCGCCTGCACTGCCGCCACGCCCTCCGTCGCTGCCCCGGCCAGGCTATCCTTCACCGCCGATCGCACGGCTCCCTGCGTGCCGAGCTGCAAATCCCGCACGCCGCGCGCCAGCGCCTCGCGTTCCCGCCCCAACGCCGCCCGCTCCGCCGCCAAGCCGTCCAGCGCCGCCTGCACTGCTGCCTGCTGCCGCTCGGCGATCTCCATCAGCCCATACAGCCGGTCCTCGGTTTCGCTCATCTCCCCCTCTGCCCTTACATGCCCATCGACGGGCCGCGGCTCGGCCGCAGCGCCTGTCGGGCACGCTCTTCCTGCTGCTGCCGAGCGCGTTCTTCATGCTGCCGAGCTATCTCCCGCTCAGCGGTCGCCCGCAGCTGCTCGCGCATCCCGTCTTCTGCCTTCGCCATGATCCCGGCCACCACGCGCTCCGGCTCCCGGTCGGTCACGATCCGGGCTAGGTTAGGCCGGTCCGCCATCCCGAATGCCTCCCCCTGCTCGCGCAATACCCGCGCCGCGCCGGGCTGCCCGCGCACGCCACGGCCGAATTGCACCAACCGCTCGCGCGTGCCGCCCAGCACCGGGTCGGCCTCCAGCTTCGGCAATGCTGCGTTGTAGGCGGTCAACACCCGGTCCCACTGCCCCACCAGCTCGCGAGCCGCTGCCTCGTCCCGTGCCTGGGCCTGCTGGCGCCGGTGCGCCTCGAACCGCTCCCGGAACCCGGCTCGCCCTGCCGCCACTGCCTCCGCCAGCCTCGGGGCTGGCTCCGGCGCGGCCTTCTCCGGCTCGGCCGCGGGTGCCGGGCGCTTCACTGGGCCAGCATCGGGCGTGAACCCGTCGAACCGGCTCCGCCGCGGCGGAGCTGCCTTATCCGGTTCCGGCGCCAGCGGCGGCCGGACCATGATCTGGCTGTCCGGCGCCAGCCCACGCCGCTCGGCGTAGCGCCGCGCCAGGTCCTCGCCGTCCCGGTCGTAGTCGAGCGTGGTGTCCTTCGCCCGCTCCCGGCCCAGAACCCGCGCCAGCGCCGCCGAGCTGGAAAAATCCTCGCGGGCGTAGTGCAGCGCCACCCCGTCCCGGTGCCGGGTCAGCCCGACATAGGCCGCGTGCCGGTCCATGTGAGGCGTCGCTAGCACATGCGCCCGATCGACCGTGACGCCCTGCGCCTTGTGGACCGTCGCCGCATAGCCGTGGTCGATGTGCGCGTAATCGCGCGTGTAGAACGTCACCGCCTGGCCAGCCTTCCCTTTCTCCTGCCCATCCAGCCGCACGGTCAGGCGCTCGCCGCTGCTCGCCACCTCCAGCACCGTGCCCAAGGTGCCGTTCTTTACCGCCACCCCGCCGCGCCCGCGGCCATCGCCGCCAAGCCCGCGCTCGTTCTTCTGGAACATAATCCGGTCGCCCGCGGCAAAGGCGCGCGCGCCCCGCTCGGTCTGCACCACCTGGTCGGCGCTCCGCAGCTCGCCCGCCGCCCGCAGCTCCGCCCGCGCTTTCTCGTTCAAATCCCGCACGTCAGCGCGCGTGTACGCCAGGATCACCTGGCTGACGTGTGGACTCTGCCGCCGCGCCGCGTCCCAGCTCCCCCCCACCCCCGCCCGCGCCGCCCCGCCGGGGTCCGCCGCCTGCACCATGCCCGCCGCCGCATACCGCTCCAGCGCCGCCTCCGTGCGCCCTGTGGCCAGCTCGCGCGTGGCGTCCCGCTGCCACGCCTCATGCTGCCGGCGTATGGTGGTGATCTCCGCCGCGCCATGCCGCTCGGCCAAGGCCCGGAACGCCGCCCCGGCCTCGATCGCCTGCAACTGCTCGGGGTCGCCGATCAGCACCACCTTGGCCCCCGCCGTCCTCGCCGCGGACAGTATCCGCTCCATCTGCCGCGAGCCGATCATCCCGGCCTCGTCCACCACCAGCACGTCCTTGGCCGTGAGCTGGTCGCGTCCCTCCTTCCAGGCGTACTCGAGGCTCGCAATCGTGCGCGACGCGATGCCTGCCCCCTTCTCCAAGCCCTCGGCCGCAATGCCCGATAGCGCCAGCCCCCGGACGCTGTAGCCTTCCGCCTCCCACGCGGCCCGAGCTACCCCGAGCATCGTGCTCTTGCCGCTGCCGGCGTAGCCCACGACCAGCGACAGGTCCGGCCCTGACGTGACGTGCCGGAACGCCTCCCGCTGCTCCTCCTCCAGCACCAGCCCGCCTTGTTCGGCCGCCTTCACCGCGCGCCATCCGGCCGCCTGCAACATGCGGTGCCCGTCGTGCCCGGCCAGCGCGCCCGCCGCAGCTTCCATGCGCCGTTCCGTCTCCAGCATCGCCCGCGTGGTGAACCGCTCGCGCCCGCGCTCATCCTCCCCCAGCCGCACTAGCTCCGGCGCCGCCTCCACCTTCGCCAGCACGGACGCGAACTGCTCTGCCCCGTCCGTGTACCGGTCCACGAACCGCGCCATGTCCCGCCGAGTGAACGTCGAGTGCTGCTGCGTCAGCGCATCCAGCGCAATTGAGGGATCAGCGGACAGCGCCTCCCCGTTCCGCCGGGCAATGGCCCGGTGCTCCGCCGCCCGCTCCGCATCCTCACCGCGTTCCTCGCGCCGCGCCCCCGCCGGACCGATCTTGTGCTGCGGTTCCAGCTCGATGCCCTGCTCGCGCAAGCTGCGATGGTCGATGCGGATGTCGTGCCCCAGCTCGGCCAGCCGCGCGTTCGCCAGCTCGGCCCAACCCTCGCGCCACTCCTGCAGCAAGCCCACGTCGTTCCAAGCGCGCTGCTTCTTGCCGAACCCGTCGCCATCGATCTCCCGCATCGACAGCATGACGTGCGCGTGCGGCTTCACCTCGCCGTCCGGCTCCTTGGACCAATGCACGTTCAGGTCCGCTACCATCCCGCGCGAGACGAACTGCCGGCGCACGAACTCCTGCGCCAACGCGATGGCCTCGGCCTGCGACAACTCCCGCGGCAGGGCAAACTCCACCTCGCGCGCCAGCACGGCATCCTTACGGCGCTCGATCGCCTCCACCTCGTTCCATAGCCGCTCACGCGCTGCACGCCCCGCCTCGGACGTGTCATCCGCCGACTGCCACCGCTCCGGCGTATCGACGGGCAGCATGATCTCCGAATGCACCACACCTTCCTTGGCGGTGTAGTCGTGCGACCGGCCAATACGCTCGTCTGCCAGCTCGGACGCTGAACGGTAGGCCGCGGCAGCAACCGCGCTGCGTCCGGCGGAGCGTTGGATGACCTTGGCCGAGAAGTGATAGATAGCCATACGGGCGGCGGCTCGTGCTGTCTCCAATAAGCCTGCCGCAGGCCAGCGCACATTGCAACGCAATGTTTAAGCGCGCACTCAAATCTTTGCTCCGTTCCACTCCGCAAAATGAGTGACGGCGCGCTCGCGTCCTGACCCATGATGCCGCTCGGCTCGGCGTGGTGAGCTACCTTGGCAACACGGCCAGCTTGCCGCTAGGCTGCCTTTACACGCCAGACCCGGCCAGAGGCACACATATGGCACGCAAACCCCGTGACTACGACGCCGAACTCCAAGCCCTCATGGACAAGGCCAAGAAGCTCAAAAGCCAAAAGACCGTGCAGCTTGGCGAACTGGTCCAGGTCACGGGTGCCGATACCCTGCCCGTCGAGGCTCTGGCTGGTGCCCTGCTCGCCGCCGTCGAGCAATCCAAGAAGTCACCCGAAGCCCTGGCGAGGTGGGCCGAACGCGGCCAGGCCCTCTTTCAGCAAGACACTAGGGGCAAGCGGGAGAAGGCCGGTGCCGCCGAACCTGCTGGCGGACCTCCTGGTGACAACGGCAA
This sequence comes from uncultured Acetobacteraceae bacterium, assembly GCA_964247035.1. Lineage (GTDB taxonomy): Bacteria > Pseudomonadota > Alphaproteobacteria > Acetobacterales > Acetobacteraceae > LMUY01. The sequence continues at coordinate 4,006 of CAXTTH010000081.1, read as the reverse complement.
GGCTGCGGCGGCTGGCGGTGCAGCGTAACCGCCTCGACGCCGCACACGCCCGCACCGACACGCGCGATTGGGCCAAAGCGCGGCGCGAGCGAACCCGCCACCTGATCGAACTCGGTGGCCTCGTCCTCAAGGCCGACCTGGTGAAGTTACTATACGACGACCGCGCCATCATCCTGGGCGCCCTCCTGGACGTGGCGGCGCAGCTCCGGGGCGCGGGCGACGCCGACCCCGCCCACCTCCGCGCACGATGGCGGCGAGCCGGGATGCGCGCCTTCGAGGCCGAACGTGACGCTACCCCGCCCGCAGTGGGCAAAAGGGAAGAAGGGCAACCGGGGATGGAGGTTGCCGGGTGATGCGGGATGACGCCGAACTCTGGGCGCGCGTGTGCCGATGCCAGCGCGAGCTATGGCAAGCGGGCTACCCGTGCTGCACAGTCTTCGGCTTGGACTTGGGCCGCCCGCCGAGCCGCCCGTTGCGCGCGGACGCGACCGCCTTGGCCGGCGATGTCGTGAGGCCAGCAAGACGTGCCCCGGAGCGTCTGACGGCCATCGGCGACTCCTCGATGATCCGCGTCACCAAGCCCTCCACGCTGACGTGCAGGTCTAGGGCCTTGACGACCAGGTATACCCCGTCGTCCGACGCCCGCAGCCCGGCAAGCTGTGTCGGCGACGCCCCGTACAGCGACGGGATGAAGCCGGGTTCGGCCCCGAACACCCGCCCGTCCATCAGCTTCAGCATGACCGTGCCATGCTGGCCATCGAACCAAGCCTCCCGCGCCTGGTGCTCCTGCGATGCGGCCGCCTCCTCGGCGATGATCGCGCGGTCGAGCGCGTCCTTGGTGATCGGCTTGCGCTGCGGCGGCATCCAGCCCTCGTCGTCCCCTACCATTCCTCCGCCTCCTCGATGTGCCGCCCGGCCGTCAGGGCAAGCGTCCGTCCGTCGTCCAGGGTCAGCCCGACCTTGCCGCTGCCCGGGTCGTAGGTGGCCGACACGATGCCAGCCGCCGCTTTGCCGGGTCGCAGCGCCACCTTGGCGAGCAACCCGTCTCCGCCCTCGGTGCGTCTCGTCTCGACGCGCCGGTTAACCAAGTTGATCTCGTGCCGGCTCCCATGCGTGGTCCACCAGCTCTCCCGGCAAGCTGGAAGATGCGCCATGATCGCCTCCGCCACCCGGTCGAGCGTGGCCTCCGTCGGCCTCCGCCCCCGGCGGCGGAACCGGTACAGGCCTGTCACGTCGGACAGGAACGAGAAGCGGAACCTTGCAATCCACCCCTCCCCCGTGTGGACGGCATGGACGTGGGGCGGCGGGTGGTCCTCGGCGGCGATGAACACTTGGACGGCACCGATCCAGAAAAGGGTTCCAGCCATTCCTAAGCATAACCTATCTGATAGGTTTTCTCAATGCCCTCCTGTTGGGCTGCTTCGATGCGTTTGCACCTTCCGTCTACCTAGCTGTATTTCTGTGAAGCAGTTTTTCCGTTTAACTGTGTTTCCGTGTCCAGTCCTCGATGAAGCGGGTGACCTCCTCGACCATCCGAGTCCGGTTCATCGCGCAAGCCGCCTTGAACCGGGCGTGGAGCTGCGGGGGCAGGTCAATGGTCAACCGGGCCTGCTTCGCGCCTGGGAGCCTCCCTGACGCCTCTGGAGCCTCGGAGGATGCTTCCGGTGCCGCGGCGCCCTCGACCCACTCCTGCACGCCCTGGGGAGCCTTTGGCGGCATCTTGAACTTGCTGCTCATGCTGCGATCCCTTCCAGCTCCGCCAGGATGGCCCGGACCTCATCGGCTGCGGGTCCATCCGGCTGCTGCTCAATCACCGTCCGCCCCGCCGTCATCGCCTCGGCGTAGATCACGCGCTGTGCCGTGCTGGCCGCCAGGATCGGCAAGGCGAACTCGGCCAGGGCATCCCCAATCTCCCGGCTGAGGACGCTCCGACCGATCCTCCGTGAAACCACGAATGCGGATTTCTGTGTTTCCTTGAACCCGTGCGACTCCCGCACGAGGTTGACCGTCTCCCGGCTGGCCCAGAAGTCCGCCCCTGACGGCTGGACCGGGATCAGCACCACGTCTGCTGCCGCTATCGCCGAGCGGGCGACCTCGTAGCTGCGGGGCGCCCCGTCGATGATGACGGAGTCGTAGTCGGCCGACATGGCGGGCAGGTCCCGGTGCAGCACCGGCTTGGCCAGCCCGATCACCTGGAACGGCACCGGCTCCTGGCGGATCGCTGCCCAGTCTTGTGCCGTCTGCTGCGGGTCCGCGTCGATCAGCAGCACCCGCTTGCCTTGTGCCGCCATCGCGGCTGCCAGGTTCAAGGCTATCGTGGTCTTGCCCGCTCCCCCCTTCTGATTGACGACCGCAAGGATCATGGTTTGTCTTTCTGCCTATGATGAAACAAGGATACACAGCTAAACGTGTTGCCGTAAACACAGAAACACAGGTACGGCGTTCAGCACCTTATCCCATGTTCCTTGTTTGGACCGCAAAGCCCTGTTCCTCGTCCCGTCCCTACCATTGGTCCAGCACGGCGACGGCCAGACGGGTCAAGGATGCCCGCTTGGGCACCGCGAAGCGGCGCGAAGCGTCCTTGATGCGGCTGGACGGCGGCGGGCACGCTCGGGGTAGGTGAGGGCGCTTCTTGCTTCCTGTACCGTGCTGCCCCCGCTGTTCACAGGATCGGGCAGACAGCTATCGGAAGAGCTATAGGATTCTAACTATAGGTTTGCGCGACAAAGTGGCCGTGCCGACCCCGTGCCAAGCGCGACAAAGTGGCCGTGCCAAGCGCGACAAAGTGGCCGTGGATAACTCGTTGATCCCCAACCCAATGTCGCAAAGTGCCCGTGTCAGCCCCGCCTGACTATGATCGCTGTGCGGCCTTGGATCGGGGGAGCGCTGTGTCTCAGCGTCATGCCCTTGCCATCTAGCTCAACGTTGGCTGCTCGGTATTGGCTTTGCACGTCCAGCGCCGTTTGCATGAACACTCGCCGGAAGTCGCGCACCCGCTCGTAATGTCCACCGAACTGCCCTTGTAGTGCCGTCCACGGGACGAAGGTGGGCTTGCCCTGCTCGATCCGGTGTAGCCGCTGCGCCAGCCATGCATAAACGTCCAAGGCCATTGCAGACCCGGCCAGCGCCGCCAGCGCGTGCGGATGCAGCGGCACAGCATGGCGCTGCAAGCTCTCGAAATACTCTGGGGACAGCCTGACCATGGACGGCCATAGAACTCGCTGCCGCTCGTCCTTCGGCCACCATAGGCTGAATGAGCTGACGATATCAGACTTGATTGTGACCGCCTCGCCCTCGGCCGTCATGCCCAGCCGGATCGTGCTTGCCGACAAGCGGGTAAGCTGTTCCTTTACCGCATTGATATTTCGCCCTTTAGGGTCTAGCCGTACCGCCTTCACGAAGGCTGTCAGGCTACGCTCTACCTCGATCACGGCTGATTGCTGCTTGAGAGCCTCTGCGTTGAGGTAGGCCAGCAACAACCGGGGCTTCGGCCCATAGGGCAAGCCGATCTGCACAAAATCACCCTTGTCCGGGTTCCATGCCGTTCCGGCCTCGACCCGCAAGCCGATCTGCCCGTTGCTGCGCATCCAGACTCGCACATCGTTGCCAGGGTTCCGGTAGGGCAAACTGGTTTGTGCAAACACCGAGTGGGAATAGAGCTTATCCTTCGGGTCGCGGTCGGCCGTCAGCTCTCCCGCATCCAGCAACCGGGTTAGCCGCTCATCCCTAGTGCTGCGCGTTGGTGTTTCGTCCATCGGATCGGCCTCCCAGTAACCAGCGTACGCCGGATCAAGCGCCCCGCACCAGCACTCGCCGGACCTGTGCGGCGGACCATCTGGCTCCGCCCTGGGGCGCCCGCACCCCACGCGCCTCTAGCGCCGCGGCGACCTGTCGCAAGCTGGCCCCCTCCGGCATGGCGCCCTCGGCCCGCATCCCGTCCAGCACCGCCCGCAGCTCAGCCGACCGCGCCTGCGCCAACTCGCCGTGCGCCCCCCGTGCCGCGCCC